>CAZXYA010000136.1:0-11762 GCA_964644655.1 uncultured Saprospiraceae bacterium
CTAAAAGTAAAAATAACCTCGTCATTTCTGGTACATTATTTATTGCCTCATCCCTAAAGCCTTAAAGGCTTTACTACCAGTTTTAATTAGAAGAAGTTTGTCCTTCAATCATTGGTGCACCAACTGCTTGCAAGCCTTTTTCTAAAGCAGGCAAGGTGGTTTTAACAATAGTTGACAACTTCCCTTGTAAAGCTTGTAACTCAGATTTAGCAACATTGATGCTTTCTTTATGCATAGTCGTTGGACCATAAGTAGTGCGCAAACCACGGAAACCTACAAACATTCTACTTTGAATAGTGGCAGGCGCTCTAGCACCAATTTCTCCTTTGACACTATTGCCATTTAAAGCTAAATCTAATTCGTTTAAAGCCGTTTTAGCATCATAAATATCTTTGGATAATTTGCTAATATCTCCACTAGAACGAGACAAAGCCGTTTGCATCGCCTTTATTTTATTCATGCTATTAGATAATTCTAAGGAGGTCATAGAAATATCTCCCATAATCGTTTCCATTTCTTGTCGGAAAGCAGCAATGTCTGTATTGGATTGACTAGGCAAGGCACCTTTTCGCAATGGAATAACCTCGAAAGTTTGTGGGCTTGCCAATTCAGTAATAACGCCATCTACCTTTTTGGATAAAGTAACAGTATAAGTACCTGTTGTTGCCATAAAACCACCTCTGTTTCTTCTTCCACGACCCTGATTTCTGGATTGATTTAAGCGAACTAAGCCTTTAGAGGCGTGTCTTAAATCCCAATTTACTCGGTGCATGCCTTTTCCAGTTTTACCTTTGATTTGTCGAACAACCTGTCCAGAAGCATCTTTTACGGTTAATAAAATTTCAGGCTTTTCTGCACGTTTTTTGGCATCGAGTTCTTCCCAACTAGGAAAAGCATCTTTTTCTGCTTTTTTACCACTTTTCAAACCATCCTTTAGATAATAAGTAAACGTTGCGCCAAAAGCAGGATTAGGGGCAATGTATTCTTGTGCGCCATAAGACCCAATGATAGATTTTGGGATATAATGCAAGGCATCTTTAGGCTGGAATAAAACCACCTCTTTTTGTAAAGTTTCGGTAGAAATTTCTCGTAATGGACTATAGTCATCTAAGACAAAGAAACTACGACCAAAAGATGCGGCGACTAAATCATTCTCTCGTTTTTGAATCACTAAATCTCTAAAAGAAATCGTCGGTGAACCTGCTAATTTCATCCACTTATTACCACCATTTACCGTAAAATAAATCCCGAATTCGGTGGCGGCAAATAATAAATTAGGCTGAACATGGTCTTGCACCATTCGCCAGACTAAAGTTCTATTTGGAATATTGCCACTAATGGACCTCCAAGTTTTTCCTCGGTTAGTACTCTTGATTAAATAAGGTTTAAAATCACCATTTTTATGATTATCTAAAGCGGCATAAACGGTATTGGCATCAAACATATCTGCCTTGATGTCATTTACAAAAGCATCTGTAGGAATGCCCGAAATAGTCCCAACGTCAATTTTTTGCCAATTTTGACCACCATCTTCTGTTACTTGGATAATGCCATCATCTGTACCTGCATAAACCAACCCTGCTTGCTTAGGTGATTCTGCTAAAGAAGTAATGGTACTATAATCAGACATCGCTGCCAAATCCCAGCTATTGTCCCAACCTTGCGTTTTACCCATAATGGGTAATCTTGCACGGTCACTTTTCCCTTTTGTTAAATCACCAGAAATAGCTGTCCAACTATCCCCCCGATTATCAGAAGTCCACACTCGATAGGAGGCAAAATAGATTTTTGCTGGATTATGAGGGCTAACAATAATTGGTGCATCCCAATTAAATCTTTCGTAAGGTTCGCCTGCGCTTGCTTGCGGTTGGATAAATACTTGCTCTCCAGTAATTCTATCAATTCGGTGCATGCCGCCTCTTTGAGATTCGGCATAACCAATATTCGGATTTCCTGGTTCGGTAGCTGATTGATGCCCATCTGCCCCTAATGTTTTATACCAATCGGCATTTCTAATCCCATGTTGATTATCTGTTCTGGAAGGGCCGCCATGTGACCCATTGTCTTGGGTGCCACCAAAAATATGGTAAAAAGGTTCACGGTCATCCACGGCTACTTTATAATATTGGGTAATAGGCATATTATTAAAAAATCGCCATGTTTTAGTCCCATCTAAAGATTCATATAATCCACCATCAGAACCAATTAATAAATAATCAGGGTCATCCATTCTGAAAGCAATCGCATGATTGTCGGAGTGCTTTAAATTTTCGGGCAATCTATTAAAACTTTTACCTCCATCTTCTGAAATTTGGATTCTAACATCCATTAAATAAAGGCGGTCAAATTGATGTGGGCTGGCATATAATTCTTGGTAATAATGTGGACCAGTTGCACCCGAAACTGCATCCGACCGTTTTTCCCAAGAAGCGCCTCTATTAGTTGAGCGATAAACAGCCCCTTTCGTCCGATTTAATTCTATAGCGGCATATAAAACATCAGGTTGTTGAGGTGAAATAGCCAAACCTATTTTACCCATTTTTCCTTTTGGTAAGCCTGTCGATAGTTTTTCCCAAGTTGCTCCACCATCCAAACTTTTATGAATGCCAGAGTTAGGGCCTCCTCCTAAATAAGCCGCAACAGTACGATGTCTTTGCCAAGTAGCCGCATATAATACATCTGGATTTCTAGGGTCGATGAGTAAATCTGTTACCCCTGTCCATTCCGCATCTCCTAAGGTCTTTTTCCATGTTGTACCACCATCTACACTTTTATACAAACCTCTTTCATCCCCTTTACTCCAAAGTGGTCCTTGGGCAGCGACCCAAATAATATTGGAATTTTCTGGATGGATAATAATCTTAGAAATATGTTCGGACTTTTTTAAGCCCATATTTTTCCAAGTTTTGCCGCCATCTGGACTTTTATAAATACCATCGCCAAAACCAACGTGCCGACCACCAACGTTTTCACCCGTTCCTAGCCAAACCGTATGTGGGTTGCTAGGGTCTAAGGTAATGCAACCAGTAGAGTAGGAGGGCTGGTCATCAAAAATGGTACTCCACGTTGTTCCTGCATTTTCGGTCTTCCAGACCCCACCAGACCCAACGGCTACATACCAGACATTATCATCTTCTGGGTGAATAGCAATATCGGCTATTCTGCCAGAAGTAAAGGCTGGTCCAACATTTCGGAGTTTTAAGCCCTTAAAAGTGGCTTCAGACATAGGGTCGCTATTCTTTTTTTGTGCAGTTAGATTAAAACTAACCAGTAGCAAAAAGAATAGAATGTAATTTTTTACAGTCATAGTTATTTAATTTTGAAAGGATTGCCTTGGATAGGATAAGGCTGAATTTGATTTAGGAAGGCTAAATCTAAGTAAATTTTTTGTTTTTCTGGAAGGATTGGGGATTCTTCAGAATTTTTTCAGAATGCTGATAAGATTTCTTGTTATTAGTAGTTTAAGTGTTTAAAATTGATTTTTAATTAAGGAAAGTAAATGTTTATTGAAATAGTTACATATTTTGCACCTTGGATTAACTGGTCATATGAAGTGGTTCAATAAAAGTGGACATTTTTTTAATAAATAGAAACTATTTCTATGTTGAGAATCAACTGCCAATTTCGTTTCTATTAACTTAATACCTTTCTTAAAATCTTTTAGTAATAGTTGTTTTATTTCTTTATTATTGGACATGAAGTTTCAATATTGTTGGAATTTAATAACAATAGGCTATAACATTAATTTTTAATCCAACTCCTCATTAAAATAAACCTTATAATAATACATTTCCTTCTCCTCATCAAAGCCTTTTTCAATAAATTCCTTGCTAGAATCAGGATTTCTAAAGTCGAGTTTAATTTGAATATTGGTATCTAATTTAATGAAATTTTTAATCTGTTGTTTTTGCTTTTTTAGGACAATTGGGGAAATGTCGAAAGTTTCTGCTAACACTAGACCGTGGTCATTTTCATATTCCGTTTTAAAATTGGCAAATTCTTCTTTTAAGACTTCATCCTCGAAGACTGTTTGTTTAAAGTCATGATTGAGTAGCATATCATTTTCATCAAAATAGGCGATGGATTGATTGAGGAAATCAATTTGCTCTTTTTTGCTTTCCTTTTCTTTGATGACTTCTTCTGAGAAAGAACGACACATTTCTAAGTAAGCGCGTGTCTCAAAATTACTGTCTCGGATATAATCGACATTTAAAAAATAAGATAACCAATATTCCGTATCGTAACTATTCGTATCTACACTTAATACCCTTGCCCCATTATCAAGATCAGTATTAAATATAAGGCAACCTTTATCCAATTTCTTAATGCTAATACCCAATTGCTTGACAATTTCTAAATTATCTTCTTGGGCAACGACATCTAAAAACGGAATTCTATCTTCGGATTTGAACACACCCAGGGTATCTACTAACTCTCCATCTACTAAGACATCACCAAAAAGCACGACAAATAAGTCCCCCGTTTTGATATGAGGGTGATTGGATTGGTCATATAAATGCCGTAAAATATCTACAGACCTTAATTTGAAATCATTTTGGTCTTTAAAGATAAATTTGGCTAAATCATTGACCACATTATATCCTATATCTACATTATGCACAAATTGATAAGTCTCGGTTACTTTGGTAAATGGTTTTAAAAAATACTCCATCAATACATTCCGTAAGGCTTCATTGGGAAAAACCAATTCATCCGAAACCACAATACCTTCATCATGTGATTTATTCCCAATTTTATGTACGATTACCTTATTAATGTATGCCTCAGAGTAGTCAATCACGGTTGTTTAATTTTGAATGTTGAATGCTGAATTTTGAATTGGCGAAGATACTAATTTAGTGACAACAAAAGAATAGGCTAAACATTTAAAATCCGTTGGGAAGTCCTACTTCTAAAATCCGTTGGGAAATCCTCCTGCATGTTTGCGATATTTATCCATTGACTAAAATCCTACCTCAGTTAATTCCTCCAAAAATTCAGTTCGGTGTTTAAATTGTTTTTTCAGTCGTTTGATAAATTCTTTGCGAGTGTCATCATAGCCTTTAATTTCTTTGATAGAGACTAGGTTTTTACAAATTCTACGATAATCTAGTCTTGTAGTAGCATTAAGCGTTAGGTTTTCAATAGTTCGTTTGACATGCATCTCAAAAATATCTCTTGGATATATATTCAAAATAGGTCGAACCAATTCGTTGAATTCCCAAGCATTTTTCTGCGTTTTTGCCAATTCCAGAATTTCAGAAAACCGTAGTTCTGTAGCTAATAACTTGGTGTAAAAAACAGGATTGGTCACATTATTTTGAATAAATGCTTCTTTTGCTTCGGGGGAGATAAATTCTCGCAACTCTTTGAAGGCTTCTATATCTTGTTTTTTATTGGCGTAGAAAGTCAATAATTCTACATAAAAAGAACGATCAACTTTTGGGTGAATATGTTTTAGTAAAAAACTAGCTAATTTATCAGGGAATAAGTCAAAAGTATAACGGGCAATTCTATAAAATTCATCCATTTGATTTAACTGATGGTAGCGTTGCATCAATTTTTCTGCTATTTTAGGATCATTACCAGCAAAATTTTCGCCTATTTCTAGCCACCAATCTTCTTGTTTTAATAAGGCAGCACAATGCAAAGATATTTGTGCCGTTTGATAATTAATCAACTGATTTTTTGCCAATAAATCTTTTAAATATTTGGCGGTGGTTGGCGTTAAAATAGCTAGTAAAAAAGGCTCGAAAAACTTAAAATCATAATAGACATCAGAGAGTGATTTGTCTGTATGATGCAATTGCCAACGGTCAAAAATTAAATCAATGCAGCGTTTAATTTGTTCGACTTCTAAAGTAGTGTCTTGTATTTCTTCAATAATCGTTTCTTGCCAATTTTGGCAAATAGTGATTGTTTCTGCTTCAAAATCATCTATTAAGGGGTCTTCTTCCCATTCTGGTTCTGGCAAACCAAAACTAGCTTCAAACATTCCGAGATAAACCGTCAAAGCGTTGGTTAATTGCCCGTTGGCTAAAAAATCCAATGCTTTTTCCCCATAAGGATTGAGGACTTGTTCAATTTGCTCAATGGCTTTTTCTTCTTTTAATAAGGTATTTGTAGGTGATTTTTTTTCTTCTTTAATAGGGAAATCAAAGACTCCTTCTTTGTCTGAAAAATCTACTGATAATAACTGGTCAAAGATATTTTTACGTAGACTGGTAATGTCTATAGAAACCTTATACTTTTCATGATTTTGTTGTAATTCAAGGAAGTTTTTTCGTAGGAATTCATTATGCTCGAAAAGTTGTTGTAGGAAATTGCCTTGCGTGTTTTTAGCGGCTGTTTTAAAGACATTTTTGTAGAAATTTTTGCCATCTTTTAAACGATAATCAATTATTTCTACGGTTTCTTCTAAATCAGCTTTACTTTCAATATTAATTTCTTCATACTGTTCATCTAAAATATTCAAACAAACCGCAACGGCATGCGCACACAAGCCACCCGTATTAAAATCACAAGTACAAAAACAGTCAATATCCAATTCATTTTCCTCGATTTGTACATCGTAAATAATCTCGCCAAAGACAATTGCAGTAAATTTATTTTGCTCTTTTTTTAGTTCGCCAACTTCTTCATAAAAATCGTCTCCTTTGTATAGACTAGAAGTAGTAGCAGCCTCTTTAAGCCATGCTTTAGTCAGTTTCACTCAATAGTATATTTGAAAGATGTGTATAGTTTTTCTTTAATTAGCAATCTAGCTGCTCAATTTCATTAAGCGGTAAGCCAACAATGTTCGCAATTTCTTGATTGGTCAAAGTTTCCAGTTTTTTAAGTTTACAAGCAGTTTCTATTGCTTTTTTTCGTTCTCCTTTTTCCAGACCAATTTGTTCTCCTTTTTCCAGACCAATTTGTTCTCCTTTTTCCAAGCCAATTTGTTCCCCTTCTCTATGTGCTGTATCTACGACATTTTTTAAATCTCTTAAGTATTTTAAACTTTGCTGATAAGCTAATCTATCCGCTTCCCCAAAATTGGCTACTTCTGATATATTAAATAACTTAATAAAAACAGCTTCTTGTAAATCCGCAGGAATTTCTTCTAATCTAGGTAAATTCTTAAATACCCAAAGCCATTTTTCATAATGAGATTCGCACTCTTGTAAGGTCTTTGTAAATTTAGGAAGTTCCAAATAAATAAAGTGTAATTTGTCAAAAAACACTTTACAATCTTGATCTTTTAACTGGATATGATGTCGAATAGTTTTAATATCAGACTCATGTTCTTTAAAATTAAAATTCAAAATTCCGATGGTGAAAACAGGAGATAGCTGGAAATCCCATTCTCCTTTTTCTGCCATTTCTTGGATAGGAAAAGAGGAGTAATATACAGAACGATCTTTAAAATAATCTTGCCTTGCTTTTTGTAACTCTACTATAAATTTTTCTCCTTCATTAGAAGTACAATAAATATCAAAAATAGCTTTTCTATCTTCTATGGCTTTTCCTAAATGCTCGTTTTTAGAAAAATGCAAATCTTTTATAGTATATTCAACTGGGAGGATTTGATTTAAGAAGTCCATAAGAAGATCTTTATTAGCCTCTTCTCCAAAAACTTTTTTAAAGCCAAAGTCAGTAAATAAATTGATATATTTCTCTTTAATTTCCATGTATGATAACCTTTGATTTTACCCAAAGATACGATTTTAATTATTTTTTTTCTCAAAATTGATAAACTAGAAAATTCGACTTAATAATAGACTAATTCTTGATTGATAGAAAGCTAATTTTGACAAGTTTATCAAATTAACAAAAGTGTCAATTACTTCGATAAACTTGTCCTAATTTTATACCATAATTATTAGCTAGTCTTAAATACAGTTGGGGTTAATCCAGTATTTTTTTTAAAATATCGACAAAAATAACCAATGTCTTTAAATCCAAGTCTGTTAGCGATTTCCTTCAAAGGTAAGGTGGTGTATTTTATCAGTCGTTTCGACTCGGTAAGGACACGGTCATTGATTATCTTTTTGGCAGGCTTCCCCGATTTTTCTTGGCAAATTTCCGATAATTTTCGTTTGGATACCCCCATTTCTTGCGCATAAAAGCCTAGGTCATGTCGATGCTTAAAAGATTGTTCTAGTAGGTTAATGAATTGAGTGTACTGGTCTTTTTGATAATCTTGCAGGTTTACATTGGTTTCCACATACCGACTTAATAGTATAATCAAGGGATATAATAAGTGTTGAATTAAACTAAGGTCGATGATTTTGGTAGCTTGACTGGCATATTCTTTTAGCATTCTGTCTAATAGTAAGCTAACCAAAGGACGGTCTTCTGCTTTTAGGAAAAATTCATTATGATTGCTTAGTGTGAATAATAGATTATGATAAAAACCTTCATTTTGGGATTCAACAGCGGGTAGAATACTATCTTGAAAACGAATTAAAATTCCTTTTATATCCTTGGCATATAAAAAATTATGTACTTGCCCTTTTGAGATAATATAGATGGTGTTTTCATTTAAATTATATTCCACTCCGTCTACTTCATGCTTACCTTTACCACTTTGAATATACATTAATTCTGTAAACTCATGTCGATGTGGTTGTTCGTTAATAGAGAAGGCATCGAAGTTGGCCCTTATTTTCCTAATTAAAAAAGCCTTTTCGTTGGTTTGATAAGGAATATAGATTTTAGGCTGTTTAATGGCTTTATTTTTAGTTTTTATTACGGGACATTGAATGCTTGATTTATCAAGTATCAAGCATCCAAAATCAAAATATTTAAGAAGGACGCTATTCGACGGTTTTTCAAAGCTTCGAATAGTATCCTTTGGAATATTACCTTGCTGCTCCTCCATCAATATTTAAGCAAACACCTGATACATATCGTGCTTCAGGTGATGCAAAATACAAATACCCATGAGCAATATCCATTGGGTCACCCAAGAATCGAACTGGAATTTGTTTAGCAAACATTTTTGCCGTTTCTTCTGGAATAGTGGCTGTCATATCTGTTACCGTATAACCCGGTGCAATCACATTGGCGGTAATGCCATATTTCCCAAGCTCCAACGTCCAAGTTTTGGTCATACCAATTACCCCAGCTTTAGTGGCAGAATAATTAGATTGTCCATAATTTCCACGCATTCCAGAGGTAGAAGCAGCGGTAATAATTCGACCATATTTGTTTTCAATCATATAAGGTACACAAGCCTTGGTACAAATAAAAACAGCCGTCAAATTAACATTGATAACTGCATTCCATTCATCCATGCTCATTTTAAGAAGCGTTTTGTCCCGAACAATACCAGCATTATTGGCTAAAATATCTAAGCGACCGTATTCCTCAAAGATTCTCTTAGTTTCTGCTTCTACCGCTTCCTTATCCGTAACAGATATTTTGGTAAAAGTGGCTTTACCACCATTAGCTTGAATGCTTTCTGCCGTCTGTTGTCCAACATCTAATAGATCCCAAATAATAACATGTGCGCCTTCTTTGGCGAATAATTCAGAAATTGCTTTTCCAATTCCTCTTGCGCCACCTGTAACAATGGCTACTTTATTGGCTAGTCTCATTTTATTGTTTTTTAATATTTAATTTCCAGCGTCCTTAGTCTGCTTATGAAGTAGTTAGGCAAAAATATTCGACAACTGTTCTTTGTAAAAAGTGTCGATTAAATTGGTATTGGTACTTAAGAATTAGACTCAGGTGCTTGTTTATAATATTCTTGAATGTAGGTATTTTTTACTTGCTAGTGGATAAAATGCTTTTGCAGAGTACACGAAGGAGACACAGAGACCACAAAGATTCAAATTACTGATAATCAACACTCGGTGTACTTTGTGCCCTAAAAAATGTCCACTAGTAAGATTCTTTTACCACTCCAAAACAATCTTTCCAAAATGCTGCCCACTTGCTTGATATTTAAAAGCATCTGCTAATTGCTCAAAACCAAAACTTTTATCAATAATAGGTTTAATCCCATTAATATTGATAGCTGCGACCATTTTTTCTTGCATAGCCTTACTACCTACCGCAATGCCAATCAATCTAATGTGTTTGAAAAATAATTTGGGAAAAGTAATTTCTCCTTTTCTTCCATTCCCTAAAATACCAATGGAGGAAATATGACCACCAATTTTCACCGCCTCAATAGAATTTCTCATGGTAGAACCTCCTCCTACGTCTAATACATGGTCAACGCCACCACCAGATAATTTAAAAATTGTTTTACCCCATCTCGAATCTTCTTTATAATTCACAACAGCCTCAACCCCCATTGTTTTTAAGCGTTCCGCTTTTTCAGCAGAAGAGGTCGTTGCATAAATTTTTGCTCCTGCCGCTTTAGCAAATTGCAACGCAAAAATAGACATTCCTCCCGTACCTTCAATTAAAACACTATCGCCAGCTTGTAGACCACCTTCTACCATCAATGCTCTCCAAGCTGTAGCAGCAGCACAGGGTAGGGTAGCGGCTTCTGCATAAGAATAACCATTTGGCATAGCAGTAACGGAAGTAGCTGCCACACAGCTTTGTTCAGTAATAAAGCCATCAACTGTTTCTCCATTGACAAACATTGTTTTTGGAAGGGTCGGCTTGCCCTCTATCCAGTTTGGAAAAAATAAGGACATAACTTGATCCCCTACTTGCCATTGTTTGACTCCTTCTCCAATAGCGACTATTTCCCCTGCACCATCTGACATGGGAATTCGCCCTTCTGGAACGGGGATGCCTCCAACAGCTACTAGGTAGTCATGGAAATTTAAGGAAGTGGCATGCCATTGAACTAATATTTCTCCTGCTTTAGGTGTCGGTGTTGGTTTTTCAGCGATGACTAAATTTTCAAGCCCACCTGGGCTTTTTAGAGCAACTGATCTCATGAAATTATTTTTAGGTATGAAAATGGTTAGCTTAAATTTACTTAAAGGCGTCAAAGGTAAAATTTATATCATTATTTACAACATTGCTAGGGATAAGATTTTTAGATGATAATTATTTTGCTTGAAATGAATGTAAAAAAAGTCCAACTTGTTTTTATTTCATATTAAGTAATTTAAAAATTAGATAAAAATAAATGTTTTAAGCGGTTTAAAAACTAGGAAACAGATTAGAATTTTCTGTGTAAAAAGCCTAAATTGGTCTTTAATTCATTCCTATTAAAATCCCTTTTAAGAGCAGCAAAGCTGCATTCGGGGGGCACGTTAAAATGATAATAAATTTATGTTACACAATACTATGTAAACCTTACCCTGTTATTTTTTATCATAAAGTCCGAAATTATTTACTATGAGAAAGAAATTACTTTTATTAGCTAACCTATTTATTTTTTGTTCAATTTATGCTGTACAAGCCCAAGAAGTTCGTACTATTTCTGGGGTGTCTAATAACTTACTACACTCGGAAATGGGAGCAGTAGCTGGTGAAATTACTAGGGTAAGCACTAACGGATATGCTGATTTAGTTTCAGAACCCGCAGGATTGAATCGGCCTAATCCCAGAAAGATAAGCAACGACCTTTTTGAACAAATAGGCTTAATTAATGACCCAAGAAGATTGAGTGATTATGCATGGGTGTTTGGGCAATTCATAGATCATGATATTGTTTTAGTAGAGGAGGAGCATACAGAACCTATGCCAATTGAAGTACCTGCTTTTGATGTTCACTTTGATCCTATGGGAACAGGGGCGGTAGTGATACCAATGACTCGATCTGCCTATGATGAAACGTCAGGTACAAGTCCAGAAAATCCCCGCAA
>CAZXYA010000136.1:11772-18286 GCA_964644655.1 uncultured Saprospiraceae bacterium
TAATAGTATTTCTGCTTGGATTGATGCTTCAAATGTATATGGTTCTGATAATTATAGAGCAAGTTGGTTACGCACTTTTCAAGGTGGTCAATTGAAGACCTCCCCTGGTGGTTATTTACCTTATAATACAGTAGATGGCACCTTGGAAGGAGAGATTGATATAGATGCACCAGAAATGGCAATGGAAAACCCTTTCGCCACCAATTGGTTTATCGCAGGTGATATTAGAGCTAATGAAAATACGCTTTTGGCTAGTTTGCACACCCTTTTTGTACGAGAGCATAATCGTATTGCAGAGGAGTTAATAATAGGAGATCCAACCTTATCAGATGAAGCAATTTATCAAAAGGCTAGAAGAAAAGTAGGCGCTCTTATTCAGGCAATTGTCTATGAAGAGTGGTTGCCTAATTTAGGGATAGATATGTCAGCTTATTCAGGTTATAGCCATGAAGTGGATGCGAATATCTCGAATGTCTTTTCTGCGGCAGCTTTTAGATATGGACATACAACGATTAATTCAGATATTATTAGAATGGATAATCATGGGGAAATTATTCCTGAAGGAAATACTGATTTAAAAACGGCCTTTTTTAACCCATTATCCTTAGTGGAAGAAGGAGGAATAGCGCCCTTGTTAAAAGGCATGGCAACTCAAATACAACAAGATTTTGATTGTAAAATAGTAGATGATTTACGGAATTTTCTCTTTGGTCAACCGGGGGCAGGTGGTTTAGATTTAGCCGCTATTAATATCCAAAGAGGTCGAGAGAGAGGTTTAGCGGATTATAACACCATACGAGTGGATTTTGGTATGCCTAGCATTACTTCTTTTGAAGAATTGACTAGTAATACCGAATTCAATCAGATTTTTGCAGAACTATATAAAGATGTGAATGATATTGATCCTTGGGTAGGCATGTTAGCAGAAGACCATATGCCTAATGCTTTGTTTGGTCCAACTGCTATGAGAATTGTAGAGGAGCAATTCAAAAACTTGCGAGATGGAGACCGATTTTATTATGAAAATGACGCTGCTTTTTCGAGTGAAGAAATTGCTGAAATTAAAGGGACTACTATGGCAGACATTATTAGAAGAAATATGGATATTGTGATCCAAGATCAAGTCTTTTGGGCAGAACCACATTCCGCTTTAACTAGTAGTATTAATGAACCTATTGCTATTGATAATCAATTGACAAGCTTTCCGAATCCAACAGCCGACCAATTTGTTATGGAGATGAATAGTCTAGTGAATGGAAATGGAACGATTAATATACACAATAAGCTAGGTCAAGTCGTATTGAATCAATCTATTCAACTAGTGGAGGGAGTTAATCAATTTCCAATAAATCTACCAAGTTCTATCGCTAATGGTGTTTATCAAATAACTTTACAAACGGAGAAAGGAGCGATTAGCAGTAAAATGCTGATACTTAAATAAAGAATAAGTACTAACTCATAATTAGTTTAAAATTTCAGGGAGACTATAGCATCCCGTCCGCAAGCGGTTCAGAAGCTAACACTTCTTCATGATAGTTTTCTTTAAAAAATCAAGTCATAGCACCGCTATGGGTTTATTTTTTAAGAAGAACAAACGCTGTTTGTGAACCGCGAGCGGACGGGCAGCTAACAAGAAAAGAGGCCGCTGAAAATTAATAGTAATTGTGTGTTGGTACTTAAAGTCTATTATTCATAAATTAGACTCCCAATAAATTTACCAGAAATGGTAAAAAATTTTATCATACTAGATTTTGTATCAAAAGTATAAATTAAAGAACCATCTAACCAGGTGTTGTCAAATTCAAGAGGAACAATTACCTCATTTTGTCTATTTACGATTCCTGATTTTCCATTTTTTTTCACATCAAATAGATCAAAACCAATTTTTTCAACAAATGAATATTTTCCTTCAAAAATGATATTTCCTTTTAATGTAAAATATCCTTGATGTTCCTTATCAATTTTAAATGCAGCTAATCCATCATCTCCGAAGGCTTTTATGTCGTGAAATATAGGTGGAATAATTATTTGTCCTTTATCGTTTAGTACCCCTTGTCTATACCTATTAGTACCAATATAAAGTCCTTTTATGCCGAAAGGAGATATTTTCTTCCATTGGATTGTATCTTCAACATAGGTTCCATTGGCTTGTATTAAAAAATATTTTTTTTCAGAGTCTATTAAAGTAGAAAGATGATTGTCAATTTTTTTATAGCTAAGGTAATTACTAATTTCTTTATTTAATAAAGATACTTTCAATGGGTAACCGTTGCAGCCATAAGGTACTTCTCGTTTTCTAAATCCAAAATATCCTTTAAAAGTTTCTCCTGCATCCCTTATATAACTATGGTATTTAGTTTCTGCAAAATCAAAATCTTTATTTAATATTATACCAAAGTTATCTTCATTTAGGGCTAATTCGCCAATAAAATATTCATCGTGATATGTTTTTATTTTAGAATAGGGTAAAGCATATTTCAAATGATTTAATTCTACCCGATAAGGAGTGGGTATTGTGTGAATAACCCTTCCTAAATAAAAAGAGTCTAAAAATTGTCCCTTTTCTACAATCTTAATATATAATAAACTGTCATTAATTGGAATAGGTTGTTCCTTATTGCTAAGGCTCATCATCATTCCCATATTTTTACTTATTAAATCTTGCCGATTTTTTTTACCTTTAACCAAGTACAGACTATCATTCGATTGAAAACCAACGTGCTCAGTTACTTTTGTAATTTTTTCATAATCTTCCTCACTCCAATGATATTGAGTTTTAACAGGGTCAAAATTTTTATTAAGTAGGACAGAAAATTCTCTAGACATTATCCTAAATCTGCCAACGAAATATTTTTGATTACATGCATTTAGTGCTTCAATACTTTTATAAGGAAGATTTGACTTAATTATTCTAGTAGTGGGATGGTATTGAAAGATATTACCTACAAAAATATTTTCTTGCTTATCCTCTTTATGACGTAGATAAATCAGATTATCGGTAATTGGGATAATTTGCTGTTTAGCAAAAGGAATAAGTATTTCTTCTTTTTTGTTAAGGAGTCCTTCTTCCTCCTGTTCATTTGTAGCAATAAAAATGCTATCATTTTTTCCTAGACCAAAATTATAAGCTTTGTAATTTAAAGGATAAATGTCTCTATAATTTGGGGGTATTACCCATTCTCCTTTACTATTTACTATTCCACTTTTTCTTTGGTTATTAATGTCTTTTGTTACGGCTGTAGCGTATCGGCCTCTCTCAAAGGTCACAACGTGAAGACTGCGATAAATTTGATTATTAATCAAATTACCTTCAAAATCTGCTAAATACGTTTCCTCTTTATTATCCTTTTTCCAAACAGTAATTAGCCTAGTTTCTTCATTGATGATTGAAAATTCTACTTTGTTCTGATTACAAACTAAGGGTTTTAAGTTTTTTGTGTTAATTATTTCAGGGAAACGAGTATGCCCATTTTGAGCTATGGCAAAACTATCTTTTTTAGTTCTATATTGGTTCTCTATATAAATATAAGACTTGGGATAGTAAGGGCTAACTTCAAAATAAGGAATACCTTTATAAAACTTACTTTGAGCTACATAATCTATAGACTCGTTTTCCGTTGGGACCAATATTTTATTATTTCTATTAATAATACCCCAACCATTTTTTGTTTTTACTAGGAAGGTATTCGCAGAAGCAGGTTTTATATGAAAATAATTTTTTTTAAATAGAGGTTTGCCTGACAACCCATCATAATAATTGCATTGATCTCCGATGTATCCTACAAAGCCATCATTAATGGTATCAGGGAAAATATAGGAGAATTTTGGCCTAATTAATGTTTTTCCAACTTTACTTTTTAAACTCCATTTCTTTTTTTTTCTGAAGCAATAATTCCCAGAAACAAGATTTATTTTACGATTATCTAATGCCTTTACCTCTTTAAAATAACGGTCAACTATAGGTGATTTTAGTTGATTAATTAAAAGATTATATGGGTTTATTGTATCAATAGGATTCCATTTAATAGGTTCTGATTCTGAAGATACCATTTCGTATATAATTTCTGATACTTTTTTTTTAGGTTTAATGTTAATTGGAATACAACTATTTGTATCGATTTGAAATAGTTCAAAAATAGTTTTTGGCTCCTCTGTTTGTCCCATTAAGTAAAATGGAATGAGACTGAAAACGATGAAATATTTATTCATTAATTTTAGACTAATATTGTTCTAACGATGGTTAATTGAAACCCGTTACTAGAACTTATTTAACTATGAAATTGGACTGGTAACGGATTTTTATTTTTATACTTGGCAAGATTTTGTAATTTATAAGCCCATCGACTTCCCAATAATTTCCCGCATAATCTCATTCGTTCCACCGAAAATCCGACTAATCCGAGCATTGGCATAAGCTCTAGCAACGGGGTATTCCCACATATAGCCTGCACCTCCATGTAATTGTAAACATTGATCCACCACTCTGCCATTCATTTCGGTGACCCAATATTTTGCCATAGCTGCTTTTTCATTAGATAATTTACCTTCATTTAATTCTACAATACACTCATCTACAAAGGTTCTAGCAATCGTGATTTCCGTTTGCATTTCTGCCATTTTAAAACGAGAATTTTGGAACTTACCAATCGGTCTACCAAAAGCCGTTCTTTCTTTTACATATTTCAACGTATCAGCAAAAACTTTTTCAGCAGCAGCGACTCCGCCTACTGCAATGGACAATCTTTCTTGTGGTAAATTATGCATGAGATAATAAAACCCTCTGCCTTCTTCTCCTAATAGATTTTCAACAGGGACTTTGACGTCTCTAAAAAACAATTCGGCGGTATCTTGTGCTTTGAGACCGATTTTTTTCAAATTTTTACCTCTTTCAAATCCTTCCATGCCTCTTTCTACCAATAATAAACTGACGCCTTTATGTCCAGCAGCTACATCTGTTTTGGCAACTACGACTACCAAATCACTTAAAATACCATTGGTAATATAAGTTTTTGCACCATTTAAAATATAATGATCCCCCTTTCTAACGGCTGTAGTTCTTGTGCCAATTAAATCACTTCCTGCATCAGGTTCAGTCATAGCAATTGCGGTAATGATTTCCCCAGAGACAATACCAGCTAACCATTTATCTTTTTGTGTTTTGGTAAAATATTTTTCAAAATAAGGTGCCATTACATCATTTTGTAACACAAAGCCTGGACCACTAACCCCTAACTTAACCATGGCTTCGGTGACAATGGCATTATACCGAAAATCTTTGATGCCCATACCGCCATACGCTTCTGGCATATCCATACAAAGCATGCCCATTTCTCCTGCTTTGGTCCAAATATCTCTATCAACGATTCCCGCTTCTTCCCATTTTTCAGCATGTGGTACGGCTTCTTTTATTAAGAAAGCCTCGATTGCATCTTTAAACATGATATGTTCCTCTGTTAAAATCTTTTCTCGCATTTTATTACTTTTAAATTTTATTTAAACTGTTAGCAGTTACGTTTGAATTATTGAATATTGATCATAAATGAACGTAAAAATAGCAATAGAATTTATTCTTGCTAGTGATTTACTTCCTTTTCAACATCTTCCTCAAAGTTAGCAGTTGTTTTTTCAGGCATTCCATACATTTTGATACATGCTGCTACCATTGTCTTATATGGGAAATCATCAAAAACACCATGATCTTTTAAATACTCCATGTGTTTGTTACCTGCTAAATCGAAGGGATGATAAATGCTATCTGCTGTTCCATCAAATTCCAAAGGTTTTAACCCAAATTTTTCACATAATTCAATGTTAAAAGCAGGAGTTGCCTTGACCCATTTTCCATGCAAAAAAACAGAAGTATAGCCATGCCAAATAAAAACATCCGTTTTCATGCTCTGCCGCATTCGCTCGGTAGAAAGATGGTTGCGGACATCTGCAAAACCCAATTGAGCAGGCAATCCAATTGCTCGACAACAAGCCGTATATAAAATGGCTTTAGGCACACACCAAGCTCTACCAGTATTTATTACATGGGTGGCTTTGAAAGTTGATTTGTCAAAACTATAAGTATAGGGATCGTATCGTACCAAATCTCGGACAGCATAATATAGTTCTATGCTTCTTTCTTCTTTTGATTTACTATTAGTGCTATTTTGAGCAACAAATGCTTGAACTATAGTCTCTTCAAAATCTATAAAATAAGTTGGTGTTAAAGTAGTTTTTTCCGTCATTCTATTTAACTGGTTGATTTAAGAAAAAAGTAAAATGTGCTAATGAGTTGATGAGAAAAATCTGCCTCATTAACTCCTAATCTTATCAGCCTTATAAGCTCAAAAAGGGTGACTTCCTATACCTCCGTAATATTGACCGCAAAAAGATAGCAATTTGAAAATGATAGATTGAGGTGCATCGCACCGACCAACTTTGTATCTAGTTTTTAGCTACTTTTTTAAGGTACAGCGTACCGACCACCTTTGTAAAAAAGTGTAAAATGTGGTCGGTGCGCTGCACC
>CAZXYA010000137.1:0-18185 GCA_964644655.1 uncultured Saprospiraceae bacterium
CGGCGGCAATTATAGCGCATTATAAAAAAGTGCAAACAACGACTATTCAAATTGTAGATGCTTTAGCAACAGGAACAAAAAGGCTTATCAACCAAAGGGGTATTCCATGATGCAAAATGGTGGTGCATTTAATGATGTCGGACATTTTCATTTGCACATTTTTCCTCGGTTTAGTAAGGAAGAATTTGGGTGGACGTATGCGGAGGAAGTCGAATCGGCTGCTATAGAATATGAAGTATTGAAGGAACTTTTTGGGGAGGATTTGAAGTTAGAGATGAAAAAATAAAATAACCATGCAAAACCCAACCACCCTACAATCCAAAAGACTCATCCTAAGCATCCCAACTACAACAGACATCCCCGAAATCGTCCAATATGCAGGCCATGAAAAAGTAGCCGCTACTACGCAAAATATGCCCCATCCTTATGCTAAAGAAGACGCTGTTTTTTGGATAAATATGGCAAAAGAAGGCTTACAAACCCAAACGCATTATATTTTTGGTATTCGCCTCAAGGTAACTGGTGAATTTATTGGTGGCATTGGGATAAATATCAATCAAGCCTTTGATAGAGGCGAATTAGGTTACTGGATAGGCGTCCCTTTTTGGAATAAGGGATATGCGACAGAAGCTACTGGATTAGTTTTACAATTTGGGTTTGAGCAATTAAAATTGAATAAAATATTTGCGGTGCATCTTATCGGCAATGCTTCTTCAGGAAAGGTGATGACTAAGAATGGGATGATTAAAGAAGGGGAATTGAAGGAGCATTATAAAAAGGGCAAGGAATATCGGAGTGTCTTACAGTATAGATTAACGAAAAGAGAGTATGAAACGCTAAAATCAAAAGAACCATCCATGTTTTTACCTGTATCTTTCCGCATTGTAACACCTCGTTTAATACTTAGAATTCCTTCTGAGGCGGATATTCCTCACATTTTTTCCGCCACTAGACAGGCTGGATTTAACGATGGGATGGCTTGGGAAGCACCTGAAATGGAAGCAGAATTAATCGCCCCCTTAGAACGAAGCTTAGAAAGTTGGAAAATTGGGACTGGTATAGCCTTTACAATAGAACAACAACAAACTGGGGATTTCTTAGGGCGTATATCCATTAGAAAAACGAAAACAGCCAATATCTGGAATATTGGCTTTTTTACCCATTCTAATCATCAAGGGAAAGGCATCATGACCGAAGCCGTAAAAGCCATCCTACAATTTGGTTTTACCCATTTAAAAGCAAATAGCATAGAGGCAGCTTATGCTTTGTGGAATAAAGCAAGTGAGAGGGTTTTGCACAAAAATGGATTCCAATTTGTTCGGCTTAACGAAAAAGGGCTATTCAAAAAAGGAATATGGATTGCAGAAAATGAGGTGGCAATTACAGCTAAAGATTGGTCAAAGAAGGCCTAATAAATTGCACAACTCATCCGTCGCCTTCTTTCGCCCTTGGTAAAATACACACAAGCTACTTTTAGCTATTAAGCTATGTAAATATAAAATCAGTACCTCCATTTTCATCTAACGACTAAAATATCAGAAACTCTTCAGAAATATATAAAGAAATCCTATCCATTATTTATTACCTTTAGCTTTTTAAACGCCATGTTAATTTACTAGATAAAACCAATTTACACATGCAAGTTTTGAAAGTCCTACAGATTACTATTTTTTACCTAACCCTATCTTTTTGGGGGTACGCCCAACAGCAAACAGGCAATCTTGGAGAAAGACCAACTGTTAAAGCAGTACAAATTAACGAAAAACCAGTCATAGATGGAGAAGTATTAACGGACCCACTATGGTTAAAAGTGAATACGGTTGGCCCATTATCCCAAAACCAACCCAATTGGGGAGAACCTGCCACGGAAAAAACGGATATTAGAGTAGCTTATGATGCGACTACTTTTTATCTATCCGTTGTTTGTTATGATGCGACCCCAGAGGCATTGGTCGTTTCGGATGCTCGGCGAGATGCAGATTTGTCGGGAACAGATGCTTTTTTATTTATTTTGGATACCTATAAAGATAGCCAAAATGGGTTTGTATTTGGCACTAATTCAGTAGGTATTGAATACGATGCACAAGTGGATAATGAAGGGCAAGGCAATTTTAATAATAATCGACAGCAAGGTGGGGTGATTGGTGGATTTAACCTGAATTGGGATGCTTCTTGGGTGGTCAAAACAAAAGTGGGTGATTTTGGTTGGAGTGCAGAATTTGCGATTCCATTTAGAACCTTGCGGTTTAAATCGGGCGAAAATACTACTTGGGGGATTAATTTTAGACGAAATATTCGGAAGACCAATGAGATTGCTTTTTGGTCGCAATTGCCGTTAGGTTTGGATATGAAACGCTTGTCTTTGGCGGGTACTTTAACGGGTTTGAATATCAAAAATCCAGGTAATTTAAAAGTGATTCCGTACGTTTTGGGTAGGATGGATAGAGATTTTACGGTGGAAAATGGAACGACAGAAACAACGGGAGATATTGGCGTAGATGTCAAATATAGTGTGACACCGAGTATGACTTTAGATTTGACGTATAATACAGATTTTGCTCAAGTAGAGGTGGATGACCAGCAAGTAAATTTAGACCGTTTTAACTTGTTCTTTCCAGAAAAACGACCTTTCTTTTTGGAAAATGCAGGTTTGTTTACGGTAGGTTCACCGGGGGAAGTGGATTTATTTTTTAGTCGTCGAATAGGGATTGCAGAAGGAGGGATTCAGACACCTATTATTGGAGGGGCTAGATTGTCAGGGAAAGTTAGCAATAAAACCAATGTAGGCTTTTTGAATCTAGTGACCGATGATGTGGAATCTTTAGGAGTGAGCAAAAATAATTTTACAGTAGCTAGAGTCAATCACCAAGAAGGACGTTCAGCAATTGGCGGTTTATTTGTCAATCGGCAAGGTCTAGGCGATGATACAGAGGACGATTATAATCGAACTTTTGCAGTTGATGGTCGATTGGGGTTAGGCAAAAAAGCGCAATTATCGGGTTATTTTAGTAAGACCAATACGCCGGGATTAGAAGATAAGGATCACTCTTTTCAATTTAGGTCGGATTATAATTGGAATGGTTGGCGAATGTTTGCAGGCTATACCGAAGTGGGGCAAAATTTTAACCCAGAAGTTGGATTTTTAGGTAGAGAAGGCGGATTTAAAAAAGTAGAAGGATTGATTTTCTACACTTTACGACCTAAAAACGAAGTATCTAGATTTTTAGAAAATAGACCGCATATCTCTTACCGAGGGTATTGGGATGCCGAAAATCGGCAACAAACGGGCTTTTTACACATTGATAATCATTGGGTATGGAAAAATGCTTTTGAAGTACATACAGGAATTAATTTTACCACGCAAGGTGTTTACGAGCCCTTCGAAATCTCTGATGGCGTGACGGTACCTGAAGGTGTTTACGACCATGCGGAATCTCAAATTATTTTTATCACCAATCCGAGTAAACCCGTATCCATTAGTACTAGACACGTCAATGGTGGTTTTTTTGGGGGTACTAGATTTGCCAATAGTGCATCTGTCCGATTGATTTTAGGGGACAAATTTAATGCAGAATTTGGGCTACAACATAATGATATTCGCCTACCAGAGGGCGATTTTACAGCCGATATTTTTCGAGCTAGATTGGCCTATTCTTTTACCCCCAGTATTTTCACCCAAAGTTTAATTCAATATAATTCCGTGGCAGATATTTGGTCAGCAAATATTCGATTTGGTTGGTTACAACAAGCAAATACTGGCTTATTTTTGGTATATAATGAAAATAGAGGACGGGTTTCTGAGTTAGTGAATGGGCCTATCAATCGGAGTTTTATTGTGAAGTATAGTCGGGTTTTTGATGTGTTGAGATAGGTTACTTATTTTTAATTTTTTTAATAAAAAATTGCTGCTATGAAAAAACCACAATATTATTTTTATCTCAATCCACATTCGGGAATATATTAAATGGGAATTAGGGCATGAATGAATTGGCAAAGCAGGAATATATGACACCTGATTTATTGCCATTTGATTGAAGTGAGTCATTATAATACGTTAATTTTTTTTCGTAAAATTACGAAATATCGTAATTATTTTTCGTAATTTAAAATAAATGCCACAGTGGCAAAAAATACATAGATCTGATTATCAATTTTTTACAATCAATTACTTCTTCAAATACAGGTTTGGCATAACATTGGATTATATAATAAGAATCGAGTATATCCTCAAAACAATCAACCATCAGCTTTAAACCACTTATGAAAAATATACTTGTCGTCGAGTCTGATACTGATTTAAACAACCTTATCCAACTTCATTTAGAAAATTTAGAATATCAAATAGATCAATCTTACACTTCAGAAGATGGCTTGAGTAGAGCTTTAACCAATCCTTATGATTTAATCTTAGTTGATATGGAAGACCATAAAGGCTTAGAAATTTACCAAACTTTAAGAACAGAAAATATTAATCAACCTATCCTAATGCTAACGGCTTGTAGGGAAGAACGGCAATCATTGGCTGCATTTGCCCAAGATCAATGTTATCATTTAACCAAGCCTTTTAGAATTTCTGAGTTAATCAATATGGTTAAGCGCACAGGGGTAAACTAAAAAAATGGATTATTCGTCAAATCATACTTGATTGACCAATAGCCATAAATAAAT
Source organism: uncultured Saprospiraceae bacterium (assembly GCA_964644655.1). Lineage (GTDB taxonomy): Bacteria > Bacteroidota > Bacteroidia > Chitinophagales > Saprospiraceae > JAFMDF01. Next base: position 4,669 of record CAZXYA010000137.1, read on the forward strand.
AAGGCAGCTATTTGATAATAGCTGCCTTATTTACTTATAAAGAGACTGTTCAAATAGTTGTGTTTATCCAAAAATAAAGTATTGACTATTAAAACTTTATCATCAGCCGTGGTAAGTTCTCAATAAACAATCGGTAGCACAGACTTCAGTCTGTCTGGGACGCTGGTCTTTAGGCTAACTTAACTAGTTTTGACAGGTCTAAAGACCTGTATCCTGAACAGACTGAAGTCTGTGCTACCAGTTAAAAACAAGTATTGAGAATTTACCATCCGTGCTATTAACCATAAAAGGAAAATGATTTTAAAATAAGGAATAAAGGTGCATCGCACCAACCACCTTTGTATCTGGTTTTAGCTACTTTTTTAAGGTACAGCGTACCGACCACCTTTGTAAAAGAGCGAAAAAGGTGGTCGGTAGGCTGTACCTTAGGGATTCTTTTGAACACCAAGGATACAAAGGTAGGCGGTGCGATGCACCTCAATGTCTTTTTGCTGTTAATAAGCCGTGCACCATTAGCCGTAGACCGTCTTTCCAAAAACCTACCCCTTATTCATTACAAGGATCCCCCAACACAATTTCTAAATAAGGCTTTTCCCCATTAGCTCCATCGAAAGAAACAAATTCGATATGTTTACCTATATCAGCTCCAGCACTTAATAGCATTAAACCAAAATTAGTAGATGGATTATCAATCCAATCTTGGACTAAAGCAGCAGGTAAACTCATTGCTTGATACCCCTCGTCATCTGTAGGCATATTTCCCGCTACTGCTGGGAGAAAATCTCCACCATCTGTTGTCCAAGAAGTAGTACTAGTAGCCTCTTCCCAGTTGCAAGTACCATCATCCCCTGATTCTGTACCTTCTTCCCAAGCAGTTGTTAGTCGATGCGCTGCTATGGTATTTCCACTACCTTCACCTTTCTCTAAGTACATATATAAAGTAGCACTCACTACATTATTACCTGCATGGACCTCAAGGTTATTAAATTGAATCAGGCCTCGTTCTTTTTCATTTGCTTTTGCTTTATGGTGAATATCTCCTTTTTTACCATAATTATTTTCTTCGCTTTTCTCCTTAATATAGGTGTCTATTCCTTCTGTAGCGGTCACAGTTGTATTGCTTCCTCCATTACCGCCACTTGGAATACAAGCATTGGTATCGTCTGGATCATGTAATGAATCACTAGTAGGATAATTGCCAAAATAACCGTCTCCGTCTGCATCTATATTTTCCTCTACAGTTTCCTCACATTCACTTAAAATCAATTCAAGATAAGGGCGTTGGTTCGTCGTTCCATCAAAAGAAGTTAACTCTATATGTGCATCAACATCTCCTCCAGCACTCTTTAGTAATAAACCAAAGTTTTCGGTTGAGTTATCAATCCAATCTTGCACTAAGTTAGCAGATAAAATCATTGTTTGGTAACCTATATTTTCCGTCGTCATTACCCCTTCAACAGTAGTATGATAATCTCCACCAGGAGTTGCCCAATCAATAATATTGGTGGCTTCGTCCCAATTAGAAGTACCATCATCTCCAGTTCCTGTTCCTTCTTCCCAAGGAGTTGTAATTCGATGTGCTTTGATCGTATTGCCACTACCTTCGCCTTTTTCAAGGTACATATGTATAATAGCGCTCACAACCGTCTTACCTGTATGTGGTGATACATCAAATTGGATCAAACCACGCTCCTGTTGGCTACTTTTTTTCTTGTGACGAATAGTAGATTTCCTGCCATAATTTTCCGTTCTATCACTAGAAACTTCTTTAATATAGGTATCTTTTCCTGTATCTACAATTACTGTTGAAGTAGTAGTACCATTGCCATCAGGCACACAAGCATTAGCGTCATTGGTATCATACTGAGCATGTGAAGCTGGATAATTACTAAAATAGCCATCATCATCCAAATCTTCACCTGTACAATTTCCATTAGCAGGTTCCGGATCACAAGCATTTTGAGGGTCAGAATCAGTAGCTTCATCATAAATAAAATCACCGCCCGTTTCTACTTGATCGGTAATGCCATCTCCATCTGAATCTAAGTTGGAGTTATCTCCATTACTAGCTGCACCACAAGGTCCACAAGTGGCATTATAAGTCGCTTTGAAGTATAGCCAATCCCTAGGATGTGTTTGATAAGTCAGTTGAGTAGGCCCATAATAAAAGCAAATGGTCATTTTTCCATTATTATCTACATTATCAGGGCATTCACAGCTACCATTATTAACAGAAGGGACACAAGCATCACTATCATCCGCATCATATTGAGGGTCATTCATTGGCACATTTGTATAAAATCCATCAAAATCATCATCTGTTCCAATACAAGAGCCCATATCATCAATAGGATCACAAGGGTCTAATGGGTCAGAAGTTCCTTTTTCATCAATATCCGTAATACCATCATCATCGGTATCACTATTAGGATCATAATCACGAGAATCATTATTATCCGACACCCCATCATTATCATCATCACTATCCCAAAGATTACTATATCCATCTCCATCAAAATCGCAATCAGAAGCCACTCCTGTTGGGTCACATTTATCTCTTGGATCTGTTTCGTTATTATCGACCGTTCCATTTTGATTCATATCTTCTACCCCATCGGCGATACCATCGTTATCCGTATCTGCCTTATTTGGATCGGTATCTGTTCCTACATCATAAACGCCATCTCCACCTATTTCAACATGATCATAAATGCCGTCTCCATCTGTATCTACTGTATTACCTCCTCCATTATTATTACCACCATTACAGATATCTGTTTGCATTTCCAATACTAGTCGAGGACTTTTACCTGAATTTCCTTCACGTGAATAAAATTTAACCATTTTTTTATCAGGGCCTTCTGCTAAAAGGATAATGCCATAATTAGTGGATGGATTATCAATCCAATCTTGCACCATAGCGGTAGGAATAGTTACTTCCGTCCAGCCAGTGCTACTAGTTTCTAATTCCCCAATAATAGTCGAATTATAATCTCCCCCTTCATTAGTCCACTCATCCCCATTCTTAGCTTGTACCCAAAGTACATCATCGTGATTACTATTAAAATATTCTCCACCGCCATTTCCTTCTTCCCAGAATCTAGTCAATGGATAAGCTTGTACAATAACCTCTTCGTCTTCTCCTGACTTGATATTTAGTCTTAATTTAGCGCCACTAATGACATTGCCTGTTTGAGCAGCTAAATCAAAATGAAGCAACGTACGGCGAGGTTTATCATTATCTTTGTAAAGATGTAATTCGACATCATTTCCATGATTATCATCATTATTAAAGAATCTATTTGGGTCAGGTTCTCGTTCTATCCAAGTATCTTTAGTTGCAGTAATATTAACAGCAAAAGTCTCTGAATAAGCACTAACAGGTACACAAGCATCTGCATCATCAGGATCGTACTGTCCATCGGTAGCTGGATAATTGGCAAAATAGCCATCATTATCCGCATCAACTGGTGCACAAGCAGCAGCTAAAATAGTAGGATCACAAGCATTTAATGGATCAGAAACATTCTTTTCTGCAATATCTGTAATGCCATCTCCATCGGTATCACTATTTTCGTCATAAGGATCAATATCCTCGGTATCTGCTAATCCATCATTATCATCATCAATATCTACTTGATTAGATTGTCCATCTTCATCAAAATCACAAGCTGCCGAAGTATTCATTGGATCACAGAAGGCTAATGGGTTACTTTCACCCGCTTCTAATACCCCATTTTTATTCGTATCTTCTACTCCATCATCAAATCCATCCTCATCCGTATCCGCTGCTAATGGGTTCGTATCAATGCCCACATCATAAGTTCCATCACCCCCTGTTTCTACATTATCTGTTATGCCGTCGCCGTCACTATCAGAATTAGGATCATTTGGATCTACATCATCTGGTTCGGATACTCCATCTAAATCTTCATCATAATTACACGGACCACAAATATCATCATGTTCTTTATGTACTAACCAAGCATCAATAGATATTTCATGGGTTTCTCTATTTTCATAATTATTGCCTGGAATGTGGCAAACCGTTATAAAGCCATCGCTATCTATATCTCTACAATCACAATTTATATTTACTACATCAGGGAAACAAGCTTCGTTATCCAATTCATCATAAAGCGCATGGGTCGTTGGATAATTAGCAAAATAGCCATCGCCATCTTCATCAATACCTACACACGTCCCGTTTAGTGGATTAGGGTCACAAGGGTCTAATGGATTAGAATCTACCCCTAAATCAAAAGCAGCATCTCCTCCCGTTTCAAAATTATCTGTAATACCATCGCCATCAGAATCACTATTTTTATCAAATATAGCTATATCCAAAGAATCTGGAACGCCATCAGCATCTTTATCAAAATCGGCTTCATTCACTAAACCATCGCCATCAAAATCACAGCCATTTTGTGTATAATCACTAGCGCAAATATCAACTGCCGTCCAGCTTGGTTCAATAATAATACTATCTCTCTGCACACCAGTTTCTACCACAAAATTGGAAATATTACCATCATTATCTGGATGCTCTAGAACGGTGTGGTATAATAATGGAGAACGATCATTTCCTGGTCCTTGGTAAATCACCTTCCCATCTAAATTAAAGTCCCTTTGGGTATACCCCCTTCCAATGAAATTAGTCAAGAAATCTGCATTGGTTTCCTCCTGAAGAATGAAAATAAACATTTGGAAAATATCATTCTGAGGGCCTTGGAAAATAATCTTAGCATCTCCACTAATATCTCCTGACCACATCGCTCTATTATCGCCAACTTCAACCCCTGACACATCTCCCATGACTGGCGTAAAGCGATTGGTAAAATCAACAAAAGGAACAAGCGCAGGGCCAAATCTTTGGGCATATAAAGTGTACATCGCCAAATGATTTCGGTGTTTGATAGAAACAAAATAATCGTCTACAGGTACATTTTCAAAAACCATTACCGAATCACCTGTTGCCGTTACTACGTCCCCATCTCTTTGAATCAGTCCTGATTGAGTACTAATAACGTCACTTGGATTATGTCTATCTCTCAATTCTATCATTACCCAATCTACAATGGCATTAGCCCCATCAATCATTAGTAAGGCAGGATCTAAATTTTCTCTTCCTCCCGTTCCATGATGGATAAATCCGTTTAAATCCGTATAAGGTTCTTCAACTGGAAGAAGTCCTTGTTTGCGTAGATCATCTCTCATCAAGGTTTCATCACTACTTGTAATAGAGGCGCCTTGCAAAAATGCCTTCGTTCTAAGTGCTACCCCCGAACAATGAATGGTTTGTGTTAAAATGGTCTCATTTCCACATTCATCTATAGCAGAATAATGACGCTCAATCACTTTTGCTGGTCCAGTATAAGTCGTCGTTTCATTATAGACAATACTTACATGATTGTCGCAATTGTCTATCGCTTTAATATCTACCCCTAGCACCAAGCTATCCGTCCCATTCAAACAAGCCTCTTCAATATTTAATGGCAAACTACCTTCAATAATCATTAAGGATACTTTACCTGTTAATTGATTATTTTCTTGGTATTCCCAACTGTCTAATGCCAATTCAAAGGAATTATTACTTAAAATTCTAACATTGACTAAAATAGGTTCCGTTTGATTATGGTCTACATATTTGGCTACTACTACAGGATTGTAATAATAGTTATTAGAAGATACAACAATAATTCCAGTGTTGATATTCACCGTTCCAACTTCTCCAATAATTTCATTTTTATCATTTCTAATCAACGCCAAGCTATCAACAGCCATATAGCCTACTCTTTCTGTTAAGTGGTTGGTTTCTGCATCGGCAGAAGTTTCTTCTTCTACTTTTAAGTTAACACTTGTAGCCGTCGCATTATCACATCTTACCGTAGCTGGATCGCTTTCTAAAATGGATTGTAGGGAAGTAAAAACAGCAGGACCGCCCTCATAAATATTATTAAAATTCGCCGTAGCATAATTGTCCGATGCCAAAATACTGCCTACTTCCAAATTGAAGCCAGCTACATTAGTTCCTTCTTCAATCGCAATCCAAGCAACATGTTCGCCACCATGAATATTATCATTTGCTTCTTCTTCTTGTAGTTTTAATTCAAATTGCCCATCCGAAATATTTCTCATCCGAGCCGCTACCGCAGAAGAATCAATAGTAGAAATCACTTGTGTAAAAATGACTGGCACAGTAGGGAATTTAATAGGGAATTGAATGGATTTCCAACGTTGCGTCACATTTTCCATAACCCCTGCTACCATTTTTTTGCCATTGGGCAAAGTATAAATTCGGAAAATATCAGGTGCTGTAATATCTCTAATTTCTACCATTTGTTCATCCGTAGCTGTATTACCACAAACATCCGTAGCGGTCCAAGTACGAGTAATGGTGTAATCATATAAAGAACAACCATCTTCTCCTTGTGTACTCGTTTCTTTTCGGTCAATAGAAATAGCGGGGCAATTATCAAAGGCAGAAACCAATGGTGGTAATGGAATTTCCTCATCACAATTGATGGTTAAATCAGTTGGTACATTTTGTAATTCTGGCACAATTTCATCTTGAAAATTCAAAATTACCGTCCCTGTTGCACAACAATTAGTAAGGTTATTACAAACTTGATAAGTAAACTGGTCTGCCCCACATTCAAAAACCGTTGGCGTAAATTCAAAAGCACCCCTTGTATCCATAACAACCGTCCCTTTAGTCGGATCGGTCAAGATTGTATAAGTTGTATTTTCTATATTCAAATCATTAAAAGATACATTGCCATTAAACCCAAACCCTGGACAAGCACTTTGAATTTCATCATTAGTAGCAATAATTTCTGTAGGTTCATTTAAGGTAACAAACCCATAATCATTCGGGCAATCTATATTACAGTAATTCAATACAACATTATAGACATTCTCGCTCAAGCCTGTAAAAAGTAACTGACCATCAGGTTGATAAGTTAAGCCTCCATCCAAACTCACTTTAATACATAAATTTTTACCACCAACCGCTGTAACTTCAATTGTTCCGTCAGCAGCACCACAAGTAGTGGGATTAGTCGTTGTAATATTAGAACTGTAAACTACAGGGTTTATACTAAAGTCTATTGTATCATAAGCTGCACAGCCCGTCGCTGCCACTTCCAAAACTACTTGGTTATCAATTGCCAAAGAATCTGTCGGAGTCAAGAAATCAATAAAATGAGGCCCTTTTCCTGATTGGTATCTCGGATTAGCATTTTCGCCAAAATCCCAAGTATAAGTAAAGCCATTGCCAACATCAGCCGCCTCAAATTCGTAGGCTGCTGCTCCACAAATGAAACCATTTGTTCCTGATGGGGCAGTAATAATATCGGCATTAACTGATCCATGTATGGTTTTAGTAACCACATTAGAGGTTTGCCAAGTAGTCGAACATTTGGCTCTAATGGCTTGTCTTCTATAACTCGTTGTCACTACGATAGGTGTCGGGTCGTAGGATATACTGGTCGCACCAACGATATCTTTCCAAGTAGTATTTCCTTCTGGTAATTCTTGCCATTGATAATAAACAGGTCCTCCTGATCCACCCGTCCCTTCTGCAACAGAAGTAATCGTACTTGGGTCAAAAGGAGTAATACAACCTTCTTCGTCTCCTGCTATGCTGCCGGGATCAGTCAAGTCGTCGCATCGTTCAGATTGCATATACCCATTAAATTCCGAAGTTTGGTAAAAGTCAGTACAAGTGGCATCTGTACATTGAGTCGCTGTTAGGGTAATAAAACTCCCAAAGCTCGTTGGTACAATGGGGGTAAAATCGCCATAGAAATGTTCCATGCCACTACCTGTATGGTTAATATTGATAGCTCCAATGAAGGTTCTACCTTCCCCATGACCAGTAGGGTCAGCAGCAGCATTACTATATGCTTCTATACGGTAGTCTCCTGCGGGTACATCTATCAAAAAATCATAATAAACAACACTACCAATCATCGCCATGCCATTAAAATAAGGATAATTTAGTAGATTATTGGCTCCATCATCTAAATCATTATCATCGTTTGCAGTAACATCATCTCCCATATCACTACTAGATAAGTCAATCGCAATGCCTCCGTTCCCAGTAAAACTATTTCGCAAAATAGTGTTGCCAACACTTCCTGTATTCACTACTTCAATACCAGCTCCATTATTTTGAGCGATGATATTGGCATCTTCAGGATTGATACCACCAATTTTATTATTGCTACCATTAACTAAAATCCCTGTACCATTGGCAAATCCAGTAGTCCCATCTTCATTTACCCCGATGCAGTTTCCAACTACCTCATTATTTGAACTTTGTAAATTCACGCCACAAGAATTATCACTTGCATCATTGCCGCTAATAATCATTCCTGCTAATTTACTACCATCCGCAGTTGTTTGGAAAATAGCCCCATTGGCGGGTAAGTTTTCGCCATTAATTCTTATTTTAATAATAGCAGCAGCACTATTTGTTGCCATGACACTTCCCGTCTGCGAATACCCATCAATAAAGACCGCTTCCGTTAAGTTCTCGTATAAACTCATGGGCGTAATGGTCGATATTATTCCATTATTATTAATGTCTGAGCCAGGAATATCGTAACAAATGGTGTCTTTTCCTGCCAAAGCGTTGGCTTCTTCAATAGCGGCTCGTAGAGTACATTCACAATTAACGGTCATGCATCGTCCATCTCCAGGATTGGTATCCCCTTCATCGCCCGAAGAATTAACCGTAATACAGCCATCAAAGATATTTGCCCCATCTGGACTACAATCGGTATCATCACAATCCACCATTCCATCAAAATCATCATCTATTCCATTATCGCAAATTTCTGTACACGTATTCACTATAATCGCCACTTGGTCCGTTGAAGTACAACCGTTCCCATCTGTAACAGTTACATTATAAGTGATAGAAAAAGTTGGAGCAACAGTATGACTATTTCCATCAGGGATGCTATTATCCCAGCTAAAGGTATAATTTCCATCTCCTCCAACAGCATTAGCAGATAAGGTTGTATTATCGCCTTCACACATAGATGCTTTGGTTAATACGGCGCTAACCGCTAAACCATTATTACAATCTGGATCATCACAATCTGTTAAGCCATCTCCGTCATCGTCTATATTATTACTACAAACTTCAGAAATTATACTCCCACAAACCCAGGGAGAAAGATAATTTCCAGCGATAATTGTTCGAGTATTATTCGTAGGTGTTTGCCAATAAAGGGCTAAGTTATCCCCACCACTACCTTCTTTGTGAAGGGCTTCTATGTAATACCGTTGGCCTGCAATAAGTGAAATGCTAGCGGAAGTTTGAGAAAGGTATTTTGTGAATTCAGTAGGATATGTCCAACCCGTTATCTCTGCTATTTTTACCTTATTATTAGGGCTTTCATCCGTACTTAAATAAATTTCTGAGGCATCGTCAGAAGTTACGGTAAAAACATAATTACCTGTTTCTATCGGATGTAAAAAACCTCTTACTCGTGTACCATAATTATTTGAATAGCCAGTAGGCGCTTCAAAAGCGCTGAATAATCCTATTTCGGTAGGCGAATCTGGATAATTTACATTTCCAGTAAGGTCAGTCAATAAATTTCCATTAATCCCCGTCCATCTTTCGAAGAAAATAACTCCTGTTGGGCAATTGATACAATCTGGATCATTTTCATCAACCAATCCATCACCATCGTTATCTATATTATCCCCACAAATTTCTGTACAGTTATTAACTGCTAAGATGACCTGTTCAACTGCTGTGCAACCATTTCCATCTGTGACGATAACTTCATAAGTTGTTGTAGTTGCTGGATTTATGGCATGACTTTCACCATTAGATAGACCATTATTCCAATTAAAAGTATAATTACCATCACCTCCATTGGCAGTAGCTGAAATGGTGGTAGTAGCACCATTACAAATGGAAGCAATAGCTAAGTTTATATTTACAGTTAAATCATTATTACAATCGGGGTCATCACAATCGATTAAACCATCAAAATCATCATCAATATTATTATCACAGATTTCAAGGCAGGTAATTTCTTCTAAATTAGCAAAGATTTCTCCGCAAGTTCCGAAGGTACCCTCCGTCCAAGCAGCTATTCCATAAGTATTACTTCCATCATTTCCTGAACCATTAGCTAATAAAGAGGTAATGGTGCCAGTACCAGTTCTTTGAGATATAGTATAATTTGTATTGCCTACTCTGATTGTTCCACTAAAATCATTATAATGGGTTTCTGGGCCAGAAATCCCATTTATGTAACAACTCTGCGAATAAATTGGTCCAGTACTAGATTTTTGGAAAAAATGTATATCTACAATACCGATAGTACTATTATTTTCTAATAAACCAGTCATTCTAGCTGTACCATCTGAAAATTCTGTGAAGTATAGGTTTCCTGTTTCTATCCAAGGTATTTCAACACCATAACATTCTTTTTGGTAAATAACCCCATTCATATTTCCAATACAGGCAGTATTAGAGTTTTTCACTCTATAAATTTTAGTTGCATTTGGATACAAGCAAGGATTACAGAATGAATCTTCATTATCAATTATTCCATCACCATCATTATCTATATTATCGTCACAAATTTCTGATTCACTATAGATTGAATTACTACATCCTGCCTCTATTGATATTATGCTTGTGTTTGATTCATCAACTTGAATAAAATTAGGCTCAACATTACTGGTAGTTGTACCAAAATCAAAAGCATATAGTTCGACTCCATCTAAATTCTTTACAACTATAGCGTTTAAGGTCGCATCAGTTCCAATAATTTCAATTTCATGAGATTGTCCTATGGAGGGCGTATGCGTTATGGTTTGAAAATTATTAGCGGATGTACTAAACGATTCTGTTATACCGTCAACAGTGATTGTACCACTTCGAGCATGGGTAACATCTCCCATAGTAGTTTCAATGATTATCTCTACAGGAATAGCAAAATCTAAATTAAAAGCGTAGTTATCGCCAAAGATAAAATCTCTATTTTCGTTATTATGGCCCGCTCTATCTCTTGAACCATCTATAGTTCCTGATAAATGGTAGGAAAGACAAGGTTCACAATCGGAGTCTGCATAGTCAATCAAGCCATCTCCGTCGTCATCTATATTATTATTACAAATTTCAACTTGTGGAATACAGTTATAAGTAATTGCATCCAAATCAGCATCATCCCCTACCTCTGTCAAAGTGCTTATCCGTAAATATCTGGTATTAATATTAGCAGTTACTACTGTACTGGTAAAAGTCGTTTTAGACGAGGTACTCAAGGTGGTGGGATGCAAGGTCCAATTAGTATTATCCGTCGATTCTTCTATTTTCAAGTCAGCATTCTCATTATTACTATAAGTACTTTTTCTTCTCCAAACGACCGTATAGGTTGCTCCTTGCGGAATAATTGCCCCTAAATCTAGTGTCAACAAATCAGATAAATCATAAAGGGCTGCAGCAGCGTCGTCAGCTGAACCAATAGCATTCATTGAATTATCCACACCAGTCTCGGCAACAACGGTTATGGCTGTCCCAGCATTCGCACAATCAGGGTCATAACAATCTATTAATCCATCACCATCATCATCTATTCCATTATCGCAGATTTCTGAACAATGCAAATCATAAGTCACCGCATCAATTTCTATATCTCCACTCCCTCTATCAAAGTACAAATATTTAGTAGCAACTGTTGTTGTTTTAACGACGGATGTAATCACATCTTGGACACCTGTAGCTTGCCCATTTTGGGTGAATCCACTAGGGCTATTCTGTTGACTATTAGGCGTAGTAGTACCGCTAGGTGCTTCCCAAACATCCGAAGTAGCCGAACCGCCTCGGCCTGATATATAAATGGTATAGTCACTTCCTATGGGTAATTCATCTTCAAGGACAATTACTAGGTAATCAATAAAACTACCAATTTCTGTGGTCGTCCCGTCAGGTTCACCTGTTGCATGATTAGGGGCTCCATTTCTAGTATTCCCCATCGCCATATTTCCATTACCGCTACAAGGTGAAGAAGGAGGTGGAGCACTATTATTTCCATTATTTAAGCCAAAATCTACATCTAATTTATTCACATTATTCCCTAATATGAAAATACCAGAATCGTTATCATCATCTTCATCTAAATCGTCAGTTGCAGTGTAACCAGCAGGAGGATCAATAGCTATTCGATATTGCCCAGTAGGCAAATTATCAAAGGCATACAAACCAGACATATCCGTATAAGTCTTTGCTAATAAATTATTGCCATTATTATATAATAAAACTTTTACATTAGCAATGCCCAATTCGCCAGCAGCATTTCCGTCACTATTTACATCATTCCAAACTAAGTCTCCTATTTTTGCTGTAGGCAAATCATCGTCACAAAAATTAAGAGAGGCAATAGAAAAGGAATTCGGTATGATGACTTCTAATTTACGAATGTCTGTAGCAGATACAACTACTTTCTGGTAACCATTATCTCCTACCGCATATATAATTTGTTCATTGATTAAATTATTGCCAACATCATAGGCTTTAATCATTCCATCTGTTTTTCCATGATCCAAATCAATAATTTCTAAAGAAGCTATATCAACCGATACATCAAACGTAAAAATAATTGTCCCTCCTTGACTATTGTCATTAGGATTAGCAGCATTGCCATCAGCAGAAATAATTAATAAATTACCTAAAGCTTGACTATTTTCACCGATTTTTCCATTTCCGCCACCACTGCCAACTCCTAAACCACCAAAATCTTCATTAGGTGTTCCCAAATCATCATCATTACCAGTAGGGTTACTAGAATCAAAAATCATTGGAGGGTGACTAGATGGTGCACCTGTTGTAATGTGTACGCCCCATTCAGACCAGATTTCAGCAGGATTTTCTCCCGCAGTAATAGCTTGGCCATTAGGCTTTTTATTAAAATCAATATTAGGAATACCTCCAGTTATACAAGAACAATCAGGGTCATTATCATCTATTAAGCCATCATTATCATCATCTACATTATTATCACAGATTTCTTGGCTACCACAATTGATAGCATTATCACCCATTCCAGTTGGTAAATCTCCATTGGAAGAAATAAAAATTTTATCCAATAAAGCACCATCCTCCCTGTAAGCAAAATCTAAAGTATTATTACCTACTGGTAGATTAAAAATAACATTAGCATTCCCATTATCCGAATCGTGTAATTGCTTCCATGCCCAGCCAGAGGTTGCCCCTATGCTATTCCATTTGTGCCAGGTACCTTCATTCGCTCTTACCCAAAAAGAATCATCGTTACTTGAGGGGGTATTAACTCTAGCAAAAATATTAAAGCTACCGGCAGTATTCAGGTCAAAAGAAAAAGATATTCTATCATTCACACCATTTGGAGCAGCGCTAAAAAGATTATTGCCACTCTGTATTGTTAAATAACTCTCTCCAGAAGCAGCAATATCTGAAATCGTATTCCATTTAGTACCAATGGCAGAAGCGCATTCTGCTTCTA
>CAZXYA010000138.1:0-17429 GCA_964644655.1 uncultured Saprospiraceae bacterium
AATTTTGGTTTTTCCATTGGAAAAATCAAAATTTCGCTCCCTTAAAAACCCCTCTCCGAGCCGCCAATACTTGTCCCGCCGAAGGGAAACTTTAGTCGGGAGGCGGCGAGGAGAAACATCAAGAAACTTTTTTGACAATGTACTTACTCTCGAATCCTACAATTTACCAAACTACTATCTCCATTCATAAAGTTAACAACAGCCAATGCTTCATTAGGAAGTTGTACCGTATAATTTGTCCAATCTTCGCTCTCTTTATAGCGTTCATCTGGGCGGTAGTAATGAGTCGCAATCATTTGCGCTCCACTAGCAAAAGCCGCAGTCATTTGGGCCTCATCCCCTTCCTTTGCTGCTTTAGTGCCGTCTTCGGCAAGTGTTCTGACGATATACCCTCTAGCTACTAAGTCTTGAATCTCCTCAAAATTGTTTTCGGGTTTATTCATCCGAACAAAGGCACATTCGGCATTGCCAGGAGTAGAAAAAGTAAACATCATCCGTCCCTCTAAAGAAGGATGTCCATTTAGATAATAAGATTTTTCAAATCCAGAATTAGCTAACACAAATAGAATCTTCCCTCGGGTATCTTTTAATTTTGGCCAGCCATCTGCTAGGATGGATCCCTCCAACGTCTCAAAATCTCCCCTAACTTCATCAGGGGTGATAATCTTTTTTGCATTGTTACCAAAAATTTCTTCTATCTCTCGATCTATAAAATCCAACGCAGCGGGTGTGATTAATTTAGGGCGAGTCAATAAATTGCCAGGAATTAATAAAGTAGCCGCACTTACATAAGCATCATCCCTAGGCTCTACTAAAATCGTCAAGGGTAAATGGTCTTTGTTCGCATCCGACCAATTTTTAACAGCGGTTAAAGCAGACTTAAAAGTGTAATGATGCGATTGATAATCAAAATCTGGTCGATGCAAAATTTTAAAACCGGGGTCATTTAATTCAGGAATGCCTGATGCAGTTGGTTCGCCAACTAAACGATTGCCCGCACGATGATAAAACAGACCACCATCAGGATCATAATATACATCAAATTCCAATCCTCGAATATTATGCTTGTTTAATTGATCCTCCAAAGTCTCGTGGGTATAATCCCAACCAGCAGGTTGCTTGTATTTGGAGAACAAACCCAAGCCCTTATCTATCGCATCATATAAAGGCGCATAGGTTTCTAGTCGATAACTATTCTGACTGGTCAAGAATTGTAACTGATTGATTTTCAATTCATCAATTTGTTGTTCACATACAGAGCGATTGGTGTCTTTCTGGCAGCTCCAAAAGGTGATTAAAGCAAAGCAGCCTATCAATTTTAATAATTTCATGTTGTCTGGTTAAATCGGTGATAATAAGGGAGGTAGCGATAATTTCCAGACTAAGTTACTTGATGTATTTATTTTTTCGTTATTTGTGAGCTAGGAATGTGGGCTTTTGCTATTTATAGACATACGCTATAGTCTAAATATACTTCTCAAAGCAGACTTGGTTGAAATATTTTTTCATTAGTTGTATTTTTAGAGAATTCGGCCTCCTTCGTTTTATCAAGTACCATAATCATCGCTTTAGCAATTGCCTGCACTACAGGAATGGCAACTGAATTTCCCATCTGTCGATACATCTGCGTCCGAGAAACTGGGAATTTAAAATCTTTAGGAAAGCCCATGATTGCTTTACATTCGTTATGGGATAATAACCGCAAACCCGTTTCGCCATCTTTGACAAATGTACCTGTTAGTCTTTGTATTTTGTGGTAAGTTGAGCAAAGGGTTTTTACTTGGATGTCTGAATTTTTGTCTATTACTTGTGGGCGACCATCTTGTTTTTTGTAGATGTAGGATTTTTGGAGATGTTTAGAAATTGAATATCCAATGTCATGTGATTCAACAAATTGTCCTATTCCAACTTTTGCTTTATGCTTTTTAGGCCATTTAAAATCTAATGCAGCAATTTTGGCTATTTTTTTATTAAATCCTACTATGTAAATGCGTCTTCTATGTTGAGGTATACTATAATCTGCAGAATCCAATACTTTGGTAGTTACCCAATAACCAAGTTCTTCCTCTAATGTTTTTATTATTTGTTTAAAAGTCTGTCCATTATCATGATGTAACAATCCAGAAACATTCTCTAATAAAAAAGATTTTGGCTGCTTCTCTTTTAAAATTCTAACAATATCAAAGAATAAAGTACCTTGTGTTGCATGCTCAAATCCTTCTCTTTTTCCTATACTACTAAATGGTTGACAAGGGAAACCACCAATTAAAACATCATGGTTCGGTATGTCTTTTTCACCTATTTGAGTAATATCACCAGCAGGCATATCTCCAAAATTTTTGTAATAGGTTTTTTGACTGTGTCTATCCCATTCAGAACTAAAAACACATTTGCCACCGTTACGCTCAAAAGCAATTCGCATTCCACCTATCCCTGCAAACAAATCAATGAATTCGAATTTCTTTTTTGACATTATATTAATAATTTATGTTTTTAAGATTCTAAAACAATAAGTTGTAAAGAAAACAATTTTCTTGGTTCTTTCCCTATAAAGAGCCTTTTATTTTTAATAAAGTTGTCCTCTTCAAATTATTAATCAAAATAAATTGGCAGTTTTAATTGTATGCGCTTTCCTGCTTGCTTAGATGGATAAGTCCAACTAAATGGTACACCGAATTTTAACTTGGACCGCTTAAGGATTAATGCAATATAAGTTTCCATATTGTAAAAAGCTGATTTTACACCATTATGAATCAATAAATAGTTGGAGACTTGTAATTCAGACTTGATTAAGTTCTCTTCATCATGCATTCCTCTCAATACCCATTCTATAAAAATAGCTTGTTTTTCCATTAAAAGGCTTATAAACTCAGCTTCACTAAATGCTGCTGGTAAGTTTTTATTAAATTTTTGATAGGTTGGAAATTGTTGAAATAAAGAAAAATACTGTGCTAATTTAGTATTTCCACATCTCAGAACACGAACAAATGCTTTAGCAGGATAATCATGGCAGGATACTCTTGATTGCCCTGTATTTTTTAAAGAAATAGTTTCTACAAATTTTGTTCCCGAAAATAGTTCAAAATTTAACAATAAGTCTGTTTTTGGATTACCACCGTTTTTCAATAAAGGGACGGTATTTGTAGCAGTTATCCTCATAATTCTTGCCAAATTCAATCGTCTATCTGCTAATATTTCGCCAATAATTAAAGGATATAAGTGCGCTTTGTCTAGTTTTCCTTCTTCTAGTAACTTTAAATTATTTGTATCTGAAAGTAACTCAGCTAATTCTCGCTCAAAAAGATGACCTCTTTTACCATAGAAACTACCTTTATTTTTAGCAGTTTTTTTAGCTAATTTATCTTTAACTACCGCTTCAATTTCATATTGATAACCTTCTAAAAAAGCGATAAATTCAGATAATACAAAAATATGACTTGCTGGTGCATATTGTTCTCTATTTTCTATCCGTTTTTTCAATGGTTTAATCCTATCGGATTCTTTGTCTGGTACAACAAAAACACTAGCTATAATGTCTTTGGAAAATTCAGAATAATGATTAATTCCATTTAAATCAAAAAAGCTAGTTTTAATCCTATCTTGTCTATAAGAAGTTGTACTTCTTACAATGATAAACTTAGCATCTAAAGTTTCAATAACAAAATCTGCCAAATACTGTTTTTCGTACGAAAATCCTGGATGTTTGAAATTTTGACTCTTTTTAAAAGTCTTTATAATATCGGTCTTAACTAAAGTATTTAGCCTTTCTTCTATAAAATTTGTAAATGCAGCACCCGCAAGTGCTTTAAGTTGATTGGTTTTTGAAAATGTATTATCATTATCCATTAAAGGGAAATTCATGTAGCGATATGAATCAAAATAAGCTAAATACTACAAGTTGATGAAAAATTCAGAAAGAATCAAAATAAATTTACAAATCTTTTAAGACCTTATTCTGTTTTTAGACTCCCAATAGGATTCACCAAAGCCGCCTTCATACTCTGAATCCCAATAGTCAATAAAGCAATAACAACAGCCACCAACCCAGCAATACCAAACATCCACCACTTCAATTCAATTCGATAAGCAAAATCATTCAGCCAATCGGTCATAAAATACCAAGAAAAAGGAATGGCGATAAAAAAGGCGAATAGGACTAATTTTAGATAATCCTTGGCTAATAAACCAACAATACCAGATACGGAAGCGCCCAATACTTTTCGGATGCCGATTTCTTTGGTTCGTTGTTCAATCGTGTAAGCAATTAAACCTAATAAACCTAAACAGGCTATAAAAATAGAGAGGGTTGTAAAAACACCTAAGATGGAACCAATCCGAGTTTCCGATTGATACAGTCGATTATAATCTTCATTTAAAAAGGTAAAACTAAAAGGTACGCCATCGTTAAAATTGGATAAAAGGGATTTCGCTTGATTGATAACTTTAGATTCGCTGCCTTTTTGTAAGCGCAGCGCAATAAATTCTTGGTTGAGATTATAAGTCTCGGAAGATTCGTGGAATAAAGCAAAGGGGATAATTTGATTCCGAAAAGAATGGGTATGAAAATCTTTCATGACGCCTACCACTTGAAAGCGTTGGTTTCGGTTCCCAGGATAGCGAATATATTGTCCAATTGGATTTTCCCAACCTACAAATCGAACGGCTGCCTCATTCAAAATAACCGAGCGATTATCTGTGCCATATTGTTTATCAAAATCTCTCCCTTGCAATAATTTGATGTCCATCGTTTCCATGAAATCTGCCTTAAAAGGTATTCAAATACTTTTACCTGATAATAAAGAACTTTATTTCAATGATGGCATCTTAAAAGACCCTGCTACAGGAATTGAAATTGATATCAAAAAAGTATTTGAAGAAATAGATTAAATCATTACCACTTTCTTCACAATTTTGTAATTTAATAACTGGTATTTATGGAAAACATTAATAGCTTATTTTATATGCTTACCAATACTTTATTCCTTCAATGAATATACCAATTAGATAAATTACTCACAATCAAATAATTACAAAAATTATAATTTTAATAAAATAAAAAAATCGTCCGATTTTGGACAAAATCAGTTCAGAAGTGGACGGGTTGGATTATCCAATTATTCGTGGCCATAATTCAGAATCCAATGGGTCGCCAGATTTAAGTTCAGGTGGGAATGGTGGCATTTCTTGCAAACCTGCTCTTGGATGAAAAACAACGTCATCTCCTGCCCATCTGGAAATATGCGCCCGCCTACGAAGTTCCGAGGATTGATTGCCAGGCGAACCATGTACCGTTAAGCCATGATGCAAAGTACAGTCTCCAGGTGCTAAATCAAATTGAATAAATTCTAACTCACTCCGCATGGCTTCAATATCAGGTACTTTAGGTAGATTTTCGATGTACTGGCTATTACCACTAAAACTAGCCGGTTTGAATTTTTGCCCCCATTTATGTGATCCTTTGACATATTCTACCGCTCCAGTTTCTCTGGTGACAGGGTCTAAGGCTAACCATAGCGTAGCAATCTGCCAACCATCAATTGGCCAATAAGTCATATCGTGGTGCCAAGGGGTTTTAGTAATCGTACCTGGTTCTTTTATCAACCATTGATCAAAGAATATATTGGCTTTTTTAGATTGTAAAATATTGGCTGCAATTGTTCCTGCAGGTGAGTTAAAAACAAAGTTTCGGCAAGTTTCACTTCGTCGCCAAATAAAGGTATCATGAAAAAACCGTCCTTTTTCTTGGCGCAACGCTGCTAATTCTGCGTGTAATTCGCCTGGTTTAGCTAAAGAAACCTCTGCTGCTGTTTGTAAAGCTTTGACCCATGTTGGAGAGAATAATTGACGAAGACAAACGACACCATCTTCTTCATAAGTTTTAATTTCTGCTGGGGTAATGGCTCTTATATTAGACATGGCTATTTATTTTAGTCCTGAAAATAACGCTGTCCTAAAACTAGTATAAATATTTTATTTTTTATATTATTTTAATAAAGATGGGTAAATCTTGTCAAGTGCTTCCAGAACTTGAAGTTAGAAGCACTCTACTCCAAATCATTAAAAATATATAGAGACAATCAATTTTTTAGTAAATAATTCAAGGTTGCGGACAATTGGTAATAAAGCCTTCAGGCTTTCCTGTCCCTGACCTTTAGGTCGGATTCGTTCATTTCGCTATTATAATTACGGTCTAAAGACCTTCAACGGGAAAGCCTGAAGGCTTTTCTACTAGTTTTTCATATTGTCCGCAACTTGAGTTAATTATTGTTTTTGTTAGTTATTTCATCTCCATTTAAGAATTATATATTACATTTGCTAAGTCTTCATTTAAGAAAGAAATAAATCATTATGAAAGGAACTTATTTAGGTGAATTCCAAGAGCTTGTATTATTGACCATTTTGATTCTAGGAGAGGAAGCGTACGGTGTAATGATTCAAGAAGAAATTTACAACAGGATGAATCGAGCAGTAAGCAGGGGGGCCTTACATACCGCACTTACTCGATTGGAAGAAAAAGGCTTTCTGCGATCAGAATTGGGCGCTGCAAATGCGATTAGGGGAGGACGAAGAAAACGCATTTATCAGGTGACTAGTAAAGGAAATGAAGCCTTAGAAACAGCCAAAAATCTAAGAGATAACCTTTGGGCTACTATTGTTAATATTAGGCTAAAAATGGACTGAAATAGATGTCTAAAATTCAACCTCCGAAATATTATCAACAATTTTTCCAATGGTTTTGCCATCCCGATTTCTATGAGGAACTAATAGGCGATTTAGAAGAAACCTTTGCTAAAAACATTCATCGAAAGGGTAAAAAATACGCCTGCCAACAATATCGAAAAGAAGTCATTCGACGAGCATCCAGTTGATACACTCACAGGTATTATTATCAATGAAGCAGCACTTCGTACTTTTGGTTGGGAATCCCCTATCGGGCAAAAATTGCAAGTCAATACAAATATTAATGGGGAAATTATTGGTGTCGTTAAAGACTTTCATTTCCATTCGCTGCATAATCCCATTACACCTATGGTGACCGTCGTACCGAGAACCCACATGCGGAATATCATCTTACGCACTCATCCAATAGAAGATATAAATCAACTCCTACACGCTTTAAAAAGAGATTGGCAAAAAATAGCACCAGATTACCCTTTTGAATTTTCTTTTTTAGATGATAATCTAAAAAAACAATATGAAGCAGACCAAGCCTTTTCTAGGTTAATTAGCTTTTTTAGTTGGTTATCCATTTTTATTGCAGGCTTAGGACTTTATGGGCTAATCGCTATTATTGCTACCTATAAAATTAAAGAAATTGGCATCCGAAAAGTATTAGGTGCTTCAGTCTATCATATTTCCTTAATGCTTTCCAAAAGGTTTTTAATATTGGTTTTAGTGGCTAATCTATTGGCGCTGCCTATTGCTTGGTGGATCATGCAAAAATGGTTACAAAATTTCACTTATCATGTCGATATTACCTTTCCTTTAATCATAAAGGCTATTTTAATCAGTCTATTTATTACGCTACTCGCCTTAAGTTATCAAGTGATTAAAGCTGCTTTTGGCAATCCTGTTCAAGCGTTGCGGAGTGAGTAAAATTATTAGAAAGGTTTCTGTCTTTATAATAAATCTTTTACTCTGCCTTCAAACTAGTAACAGGATTCGCCAAAGCCGCCTTGATACTCTGAAAACTCACCGTCAAAAAGGCGATGGCTATAGCACCGATGCTAGCAACCGCAAAAATCGACCAATCAATCGTAGTCGAATAAGCAAAATCCTGTAACCAATTATTCATCATATACCAAGCAATTGGTGTTGCAATAATAAGCGAGACCACCACCAATTTTAAAAAATCTTTGGATAATAAAGCAACTAATCCTGTTGTACTTGCGCCTAATACTTTTCGGATACCAATCTCCTTAGTGCGTCTTTCGGTAGCAAAAGCAGCTAGACCAAATAAGCCTAAACAGGCAATCAAAATGCTTAGTCCTGAAAAGATAGTAAACAAACGACCGATGCGTGTTTCGGAGCGATATACTTGGTCAAAGGATTCATCCATAAAGCGATAGGAAAAAGGTTGTCCTGCTGCAAAATCTTTCCAGTTTCGCTCGATATTGGTAATTAAGGTAGGAAGGTCATTGGTGTTGACTTTTAAAACCACTTTACTCGCAGAGGGATTCAAGAAAAGACTAACCGCGCCAATGTTCTGCCGCAAACTTTCAAAATGAAAGTCTTTGACCACACCAATGATTGTTTTACTAGGTAAATTATCTGGTCCACTCACTCCATTATTATCTCCATATAATTGATAACCGATGGGATTTTCTAGTCCCAACATTTTCACCGCAGTTTCATTGATGATTACGGCATTAGAATCCGTCAGCATATCGGGTGAAAAATTTCTACCTGCGACCAATTCCATTCCCAAAGTGGAAATATAATCTTCGTCCACTTGCCACATCTGCGTTTGCATACAATTATCATCTCTCATTTCTTGACTCTTACACATTGGCGAATCACTTCGATAAGAAGGAATCGGTAAATAGCCACTAACCGTAGCTTGGGTAATTTGTGGATTATTAAGTAACTCTTTTTTAAAAGTGAACACTTTATCTCCTAAAGGATAAGCATTATTCAAAATCAATAATTGGTCTCTTTCAAAACCCATTTTTTTATTTTGAATGAAATCCATTTGGCGGTTGATTACCAACGTTCCAATAATTAATAAGACGGCTATTAAAAATTGAAAAACCACTAATCCATTTCGCAAGCTTAAATTGCCACCTTTTTCTAAAAGTTTGCCTGATAATGTTTTAATTGGTTTAAAGGCGGATAAATAGAAGGCAGGATAACTACCCGCTAATAAACCGACACCGAGCATACTTAATAGCGAAATACTCCAAAAAGGAATACTGGCAAAAGGTAGGGTCAATTGCTTATCAGCTAGATTATTATAATAAGGTAAAGCAAATTGGGCTAATAATATACCCACTAAAAAAGCAAGTCCTGCCATTAATACGGACTCTACTAAAAACTGATTGACTAAATTACTACGCATTGAACCCAATACCTTTCTCACGCCAATTTCCTTGGCTCGAATAGAAGAACGAGCCGTCGATAAATTCATAAAATTAACGCAGGCAATGAGTAAGATAAATAAAGCGGCGGCCGAAAAAATCCATACGTATTGGATACTCCCATTAGGGCTTAATTCCACCGTTAAATTAGAGGTTAAATGAATGTCTGTTAATGGTTGGTAATTATACTTGATAAAAGCACCAGTCGCTGTGGCAATTTCCTCATAAGATTGTCCCAGCGCTTGCTCAATAAAAGGGGAGATATATTTTTCTAGCAAATGGGGAAATACCTTCGCCTCAAATGAAGCAACGTTTGTTCCCTCCCGCAACACATAATATGTATGAAAATTATTGCTGGCCCAAATACCATTAGTAGCCTCTCTTCCTCCCGTTAAGGATACTAAAAAATCAAAATAGAAATGGGAATTTTGGGACATATCCTGCATCACTCCTGTAATGACATATTCCGTTTTATTATCAAAGGTGAGGTTTTTGCCAATTGGATCATCATTGGGGAAATATTTACTAGCAACAGTCTCGCTAATCACTAAGGTATTGGGTGCTGCTAAAGCAGTCTTCGCATTTCCTTTAATCAAGTTTAGGCTAAACACATCAAAGACCGTTGAATCACAATGAATGACATTTTCTTCAATAAAATTCTGTACTTCTCTTTTGACTAAAGAACCACCATAATTCCGAAATCTAACGGCTGTTTCCACTTCTGGAAAATCTGTCATTAATGCTTCTGCAAGTGGTGCAGGGGTTACGGCATATTGTTTGTGAGAACCTGCAAAATTAATATCAGCAGTCATTCGATAAATTCGGTCAGCTTTAGCATTCCATTTATCATAGCTCAGTTCGTCTGCTACCCAAATGACAATGAGTAAACAACAGGCAATACCAATGGCTAAGCCTAATAAATTAATTAAAGAATGACTGCGATTGCGACTTAAATTTCGCCAAGCGATTTTGAAGTGATTTTTAAACATAGTTGGGTGCTATTTTATCTGTGTGAATTATTGTGTAGGATTCACTTTAAATAATAGACACCACCTACTAGACCAAAGTTGCAATTTGTT
This sequence comes from uncultured Saprospiraceae bacterium, assembly GCA_964644655.1. Classification (GTDB taxonomy): domain Bacteria; phylum Bacteroidota; class Bacteroidia; order Chitinophagales; family Saprospiraceae; genus JAFMDF01. Next base: position 10,157 of record CAZXYA010000138.1, read on the forward strand.
TTTTTGTTTTTAAAAATGGACTTTATTCAGGTATAATAGGGTCGTAGTATTAACCGCAAAGCATGAATGTTGAGTTATACCTTTGAGTACAAATGAGCAGTCGGGGGTTCAAAAATCATACCTGCCTGCCTGCAGGCAGGCAGGTATCATAAATCTGTTTAGTAGAAAATTAGATGGATTTATGATATATGATTTCAGATTTATGATTTTTCGACTGAACAACTTCATTGCTATTTTATGGTTAATAGGTCGTAGCTACACTTTTAAAACCATATTGCTACGGATAGGGTCAGAGCGATGCCCTTTCCATGCAGCTTACTTTAATATAAATAGGAATGTGGCTGTAAAAAGAATCCTTAAAACTCCCGAGCTATCCCTATCGAAACAGCTCCTTGTGAAGCTACTAAATCTCCAAAAATGGCACCGCCTACCCCAAGATTCAATTTAATGTCTGCGGGTAAAGAAAAGATGGCTTTTAAACCTATACCACCAAACTGTTGATTATTCAAAAATAAGCCTGTCAAAAGATTATTGGGGTCTTCTATTCTATCTCCATTTTCTAAAGCATCATAAATATCTACAAAAAAGATAAGCCAATGTTTGTTGAAAACGTTGAGTCCTGCTTCTACCCCAAATCTAAAATGATGGCTATAATCATTCCCATGCCAAGCATAACCTATAAAGGCTTGGGTGTAGGAAGTTTCGGTAGACCGCCCGACGCTAATAGAAGGCAAAACACTCCAAGCATCAATATCTGTTCGCAAACCTAATGCTTGATTAAATTCAGAGGTGTTGGCTTGTACATTCAATTGAGCAGCCACATTAAATTCACCCGTCAAAATCTGCCGCCGCAGTCCGAATTCTACATTTCCCAAGCCACTCAAAGTACCGCTATCCAGCGTTGGTGCAGGAACAATTGCTTCCTGAGATTGAACGGTTTTATAAGGAATATTCGCAATTAAAGTCAGTTTGTCTGTTATCCCTACTTCACCATAAAATTGAAGCGTCCTATCCGACATTGTTCTTTCCAGTCCAAGCGCACTTTCGCCTTTATTAAATAAACTGTTATAATTAGAAATATTATGCAAACCAAATTGAACATAAGCATTGCCTTTCGGTCTAGTCCATGCGTTTTGTGCCATCATATTTTGTAGCAAAAACATCAAGCAGATACCTAATATTATTTCTTTCATTGTATTTTTTCTATGCCTAACAATGGCATTTTCCATTTGGTTAACTCCTTTTTTAAAATTGTATAAAAGTGATTTGAGTAAGACAAATTTGACAAAAAAAATTATTGGCCAAGTATCCAAGGAAATGCCTTTTTAAATCCTTTTCGCCAGGTCATATGCCAATGCCCTTCCTCTTTTTCAACATCTACTTTTAAGTTGTTATCATTCATCCCTTGCTTTCTTAATATATTCGCCATTTTTTCAATGGATTCCACCGTGGGTGTTTCTAGTTCGCCAGCGTTTAAATAAATGCGCTTCGTAGAGAAATCAGCCACTTGCTGATGTAATTCATATACTTTATCATGCACCCAAAAAGAAGGGGAAAAGACAATAGCACCGCCGTAAACCTCAGGATAAGTGGTCACCATATAATAAGCCATTAGACCACCTAAAGAAGCACCGCCAATAATAGTTGAAGCGGGTTCTGGTTTGGTTCGATAACGAGCATCCATCCATTTTTTCAGGTTGGTCGCTATCCACTCTGCATGTTTATCTCCACTCACCTTTTTTTCTGAAGGGACATGCGGTGACAAAAAAGGTTTATATTCTGTCCTTCTATCATCCGCATTATAAACGCCAACGATAATTGCTTGCTGACCACCAATAGTTGCTAGACTATCCAATACTTCATCTATTTGCCATTCATTCCCTTCCAGTATTTTTTCATTAAAAAGAGATTGTCCATCCATAAAATAAATAACAGGATAGGCAATAGTATCCTTTGCATAATCGGCTGGCAAATAAATACTCAAGGTTCTTTTTGTCCCTAAATAATTGACCGTGATGGTATCTTTTAGGATTTGTACATTAGGGGAGGCGGTATGGACTAAACCTGCTACATAAGCTTTCCTTGCTTGTTCTTCTTGATACTCTTTATAGGTTTTCACCGCTAGTAAAATACCTAATAAAATAAGTACACTAAGAAGGATACGAAATATAAGTTTTTTAGTCATAGTTTATTTATTTCGATAATTATTCGGACTTTCTCCCGTCCACCGCTTAAAAGAGCGAATAAAAGAACTAGGCTCGGCATAATCCAATAAATAAGCAATTTCTTTGATGCTCAAAGTCTTATTTTTGATATAATCTAGGGCAAATTGTTTGCGCAATTCATCCAAGACTGCTTTATAAGTCAAACCTTCTTCTTTTAGTCTTCTTTGTAAAGTTCGGACGGATAAATTCAAATTGGCAGCCACCTGTTCGATGGTTGGAAATTGGGGTTTTACTAGATTAATAATGGACTGTTTGACAATGGTAGCAAAACCTACTTTTAAATTCAAAGTTGCTAATTTTTCTCTAGCATGCTGTACTAGTATTTGTAATAACTTATAGTCGCTCGTAATTACTTGTTCTTCGACTTGTTTTTTAGCTACATAAATAGCTGTTTTCGCTTGTCCAAAATATAATGGGCAATTGAGTATCCTTTCATATTCGCTGATATTTTCGGGGGATTCACCCGCAAAATCTATACGGTTAGGATAATATCTTTGCCTAGTTAAAGTATGAAATTCCCGAATCGCAAAAACGAGCAGCATATCCGTTGTTTGTTGCACTATTAAAGGATGCTCCTTTTGCCATTGCGCATTGGGTATTAATGATAATTCCCATTCCGTAGCTAATTCTTTTACCTGAAATGGTAAAGCTTGTAAGCCTAAATTAGAAAATTCTGCAAGGTATTGTAAAGCTTCTAAAACCGTTCTACTACTTTGGGCAATTTGCACAATTAACCCCGCAGCAGATAAGGACAAATATTCCCCTAAATGCAGCCCAAATAATACATCTCCACTTTCTTTGATGGCTTTTTCAAAAATAGTACTGTAGGTAACCCTGTCAAAAAATAAATTAGTTTCGGTTAGTTCCTCCATACTTTTGCCCGTAAGGGCTAATAAACTAGTTGCTTCTACGCCTCGTTGGCTGGCAAATTGAATGATATAGGCGATAAATCTGGCACTAAATTGCATAGCTTGTCTTTTTTCAAAAATAAATTATTCTTGGCTCAATCACTAATTATTGGCAGGAAATGTCAATTTTTCGGCAGCTGATGTTTTGGTGCTACTATCTTTTATTTTGCATCTTTGTGCTAACAATAAAGGAATTAAAAATTTTCAAAATCCATCAATCCTATCCTTATGGAACTCATTTTTAGAATCACTTTATTTATAGCAGGGTTGATTAATTTCGTTCCTTTCTTCCTTGTTTTTTTGCCCGAAAAAATGGACACTTCCTATGGTATTAGCGTCCCTAATGCTGATTATGAATTATTATTAAGGCATCGAGCAGTATTATTTGGCATTATTGGAGGCTTGTTATTTTATAGTGCTTTTACTAAAAAATATTACGACTTAACGACCTTAGTTGGGCTAATTAGTATGATTTCCTTCTTAGTACTTTTCTTTACAATTGACGGAAAAATAAATGATTCTTTAATGACAGTCATGCGAATTGATGTCTTTGCTCTTCTACAATTACTCATTGGTTTCATGCTTTATAAATTTGGATAAGTGTAGCAATATCATCGCTAAATGATGAACGATGAATCATAAATCATTTTCCTTCACATATATTAAGAAATGGATTATAAAAAACTAAGAACTGCCTTAAAAGCAAATGCCCTATTTTCTACAATAAGTGGGCTTTGGATTATTTTTCAGCACCAACAAATTGCTGAAAGAATGCACATTAGCAATGGAACTATTTTGTTAATTATTGGAGTCATTTTATTGCCTTTTGCTTTTTTTGTTTATAAAACAGCTTCTGCAGAGCGAATTTCTCCCAAGAAAGTTAAGTTTATTATTACTCAAGATTGGCTTTGGGTAGTGGGTAGTGTACTAGTCATAGGACTCAAAGCTTTTGATATTAACCAAACAGGATTGATTATTATTGGTATTGTCGCTTTAATTGTCGCCACTTTTGCCATTTTCCAGCAGCGATATTTAAAGGCGGTCGCTTAAAAATTTGCCAAACTAGTAGAGTCGTTTTATCTTTGAATATTATGAAAATATTAACTATTAGCGGCTCTACTCGTTCCAATTCAACGAACACTCGATTATTAAATAGCCTACCTACTTTATTTCCCAATCATACTTTTCAACATTATTCCCAAATTAATCAACTACCTTTATTCCAAGCAGATGCAGACAAACATCCTTGGCACACAACAATCCTTGCTTGGCGAGCTGCTATAGCCGATGCCGATGCAGTTATTATTAGCATTCCAGCATACATTCACAACCTACCTGCTTTAATAAAAAATGCCTTGGAATGGGTGACTTCTTCGGGAGAATTAGCCCAAAAGCGAGTATTAGCCATCACGTTCACGCCACATACACCTAGAGGAAAAAAAGCCATGCAATCTTTGCTTTGGTCTTTACAAGCTTTGAATGCGAATGTGGTGGTATCTTTGCCTCTGTATCAAAATGAAATCGAATTTGATTCAAATAATCATTTTATTAAAAATGAGGCGATGGATATGTTGACAGAAGCGATAAATTTGCTAAAATGAGTAAATGGATAAGTCGTTGGTTACCATACGATACCTTATTTTTCTATTAAAAAGATTTGGCATTAATTTAGAAAACCATCAGGAAACAACCAATAAATTATTAACCACCTTAAAAAACTATCAAGTTCCAGCCATTGGTTTTGTCAACGAGGCAAAACTATACCGTTACTACAATAATCAATTAGATTCCGCTCGATTAAACTTATTGGAGGATTGGTTAGCCGCAGGCATGGAATTAGGCAATCATACTTATAGTCATCCCGATTATAACCGCTTAACTTTTGAGGAATTTACTGCCGATATTATAAAGGGAGAATTTTATACCAAAAGATTGCAGGAAAAATATGGGCAAAAAATGCGCTATTTTCGGCATCCTTTTTTACATGCAGGCAATACCCCTGAAAAGAAAGCCAAATTGGAACAGTTTCTAACCGAACATAATTATGAAATTGCCCCTGTTACGATAGATAATTCAGAGTGGATTTATGCCAAAGCTTATCATGTAGCCATGCGAAAAAAAGATAAGGAGCAGATGAAAAAAATCGGCGCATCTTATGTCGAATACATGGAAGATAAGACCGCTTTTTACGAACAACAAACCAAAATGCTTTTTGGCAGACCTATCAAACATATCTTACTGATTCATGCGAATGCCCTAAATGGCGATTATTTAGATGAATTATTAGCCATGTATCGGCAAAGAGGCTATCAATTTATTTCCCTTGAAAATGCTTTACAAGATGAAGGTTATCAATCCAAAGATGAATATGCAGGTCGTGGCGGCATCACTTGGTTACATCGTTGGGCAATAACCCAAAAAGTGGATAAGGCTTTTTTTAAGGGAGAGCCTGCTTGTCCTGAATTTATACAAGAGATTGCGGGGATTAAAGAATAAGAAATCAATAATTAATAGTTATATTTGTGGAACACGTAATCAAAATAAATTGTCCACTATTTCTTTTATAAGTAATCAGACAAAATTAAGTTAATAACTTTTCGGATTTTTGACCACATAGTCACAATAGTAAAAAACACATAGCAAAACATAGTTTTAAGAACTAAAATCAACTATATGCTCTATGTGAAAATACTATTGTGACTATGTGGCAAAAAGAGGTTAGATTATTTATGTCATAGTACTTAACCTTTAACAAAACGACGTCATGACCGCCTATTCCAAAGCCTTAATGGTACTTGTCCCTGCTATTTTTGTTATTATTTTGATTGAAGCCCTCTATTCCTATTTTAAAGGAGATTTTAATTTCCGAGCGATGGATACCATTTCCAGTTTAACGGCGGGCATGACCAATGTCATTAAAAATGTATTGGGCTTAACCGTGGTCATTTTTGGTTATAATTACTTGTTTGAACATTTTGCTTTGGTCGAGCGAGAAACAACTTGGGTGACTTATTTATTGGCGCTATTATTCTTAGATTTTGGCACTTATTGGTATCACCGGCTGGCGCATTCGGTGAATATCTTTTGGAATCGGCACGTCATTCATCATTCAGGCGAAACTTTTAATACGGCTACGGCTTTGCGGCAGTCGATTTCTAAGTTTGTCAATATTAGTGTTTTCTTCTTTTTGCCTGCCGCTTTATTAGGTGTTTCGCCAACGGTGATTGCTATTGTCACGCCTTTCCATTTATTTGTACAAGTTTGGTATCATACAGAACATGTTGGAAAATTGGGTTGGTTGGAATACATTATCGTTACCCCTTCCCAACATCGAGTGCATCATGCGATGAATCCTATTTATTTGGATAAAAATTTATCTCCTGTTTTTTGTATTTGGGACAGGGCTTTTGGCACTTTTCAAGAAGAATTGGAGGAAGAACCTTGTGTCTATGGGGTGACTCGACAAGTCAATACATGGAATCCAATTCGCATCAATTTAAACCATCTTTGGTTATTGATTCAAGATGCTTGGCGAGCCGAAAAAATGATAGATAAATTGACGATTTGGTTTAAACCAACGGGCTGGCGGCCAGCAGATGTTAAAGCAAAATACCCTGTAGTATCTGCCAATCCTGCTGATTTTGAAAAATATGATACACCCGCTTCTACTGCCTTAAAGGTATGGTCTTGGACGCAGTTTCTAGTCTTGCTTGGTATGGTTTTTCATTTGCTCTATAAAGTTGCAGATATTGGTAGTCCAGGTATTTTTATCTACGGTGCTTTTTTATTTTTAATGGTTTATAGTTATACTACTCTGATGGATAGAGACCCGAATGCACTTTGGTTAGAAGGCATAAAATCGGCTATTGGCTTGGGGGTTATTTATAGTACTGGTAGTTGGTTTTTATTGGATGATGTTTTTGTTGGGGGGACTGTTTTTGTGGGAGGGTATCAAGTGCTTTCTGTTTTGGTGGTAGGATGGTTTGTGAGCAAAGAAATTGGATGGTCTTTTGGTAGACAAAAAATGGAAAGAGCTTAACTTAATATGGTTTAACTTGTTAAGGAACGCTAAAAAATAACTTTACATTTTGTCTCGCTCCCTTAAAACCCTTCTGCGAGTCGGCGAAGCCGACGAGCAAG
>CAZXYA010000138.1:17439-18170 GCA_964644655.1 uncultured Saprospiraceae bacterium
AGAATGTAAAGTTATTAAAATCACGTTCCTAAGTTATCGTTTTACAAATTAAAAACGCAACTTATGCAAACAGAAAAAATCTTAGCTATATTTAATAAAAAAGCCGAAGAATGGTTAGCCGATTTAGAAAAAGTAGATGGTGAAAAAATTCAACTAAGACCAGCTGAAAAATCATGGTCATTTGCAGAAGTGTACGATCATATAATGAAGGTAACCAGAACCTATCAGATTCCTAATTTGAAAAAAAGTTTTACTGATTCGGCTAAGCGGAAAAAAAGGAAAAATATCTATGGCTATTTAGCATTTAACATTAATTATAGGAAAAATTTCCATATGAAAATGGAAGAATTTCCAAAGCATTTAATTGACTTATTCACGCCTATAGTGAGAAGTAAATCAGATTTATTAAAAGATTTCAAGAATTTCATACAGGAGGTCAATGATTTAGAAGAAATATTAAGTAAAAGTACCTCTAAACATAAACATTACCATCCATTGTTTGGAGACATCAACACCAAGGAATGGTTTGCCTTGATTGAACAACATATTTGGCAACATGATAAGCAAAAGCGTAAATTAAAAGAATTTTTAAACTCATAAAAATGAAAGTTACAACTGAAAAAAATGAAAAAGTTGGAAAAATGATATTTGCATCTATTTATCCACATTACGTGAATAGATTGGAGAAGAATGGTAGAACAAAAGAAGAACTCCATCAAGTAATAGAATGG
>CAZXYA010000139.1:0-18169 GCA_964644655.1 uncultured Saprospiraceae bacterium
AACAGTGCCTAAATTGGCTGCTGCAATATTTAACTCATCGCCAATGCATAAAGTAGTTGTTTCTTCTACGGGTAAAGTAACGTAAATCGTATCTGTTGGTAAATTAGTAGGTTCAGGATTAGTCGGATCACCAGTACTTTCTCCACAATCTGAAATTTCATTGCTATTATTACAAATAATGGTTAAATCACTACCTGTTGCTGCTACGGTAATTTGTTGATTGGCATTGGCATTTTCGCTATTAGGTGGATAGAATGGATCGGTGAAATTTTCCATAAAAAATACTTGACTATCTGTACAAGTACCTCCATTTTCAAAAGAAAATAAGGGGATTTTGACGCCCGCTGTATATTCGATCGCTCTAGTACCTAAGGTAGTCAAACCAAAAACGATGTAATCAAATGTTGGCTCTTCTTGTGGTGCATTAGAACGACTGTTTTGTTCAAAACTAGCCCCCGGAGTTAAACTTTGGAAATTAGTTACTTCAAAACCGCCAGTAGGTACTTTTAGGGTTACCTGTGCAGTAGAAGTCGTATTTTGCGGAACTGGAATAGTTTGATCTGATATAACAGAAACAGTAAACACACCATTATTAGCATCTAAAACATAAGTGTATCTACAATCTGTGTTTGGGGTACCTGTTCCATTACCAGAACCATTGCCTTCTCCCCCTTCATCATCTGGACAGGCTGCTGCGACTACAATTTCTTCTACATCATCATGACAAGGTGCGTCTTTCGCACGCACTCTTGGTCGATAAGTACCTGCTGTTAACCCCGTAAAGAAACCATCGTTTTCTAACCAAGTTGCTCCTTCATCTATACTATATTCTAGGGTTGTGTTAGCTACAATTGGAATAGCATCTATAGAAATGGTACCATCAGAACGCATACAAGTGTCTGCCGTTGAATTAGTTCCCCTAATGATAGCGTCAGCAGGTGGTGCTAGTTCTACGATAACATCCTTTTGAATACAAATTGGTACTTCATCTCGCACCCATACATTATAAGGTTGACCCGAAACCAAATCTGTAAAGGTAGATTCATTTTGAAAGGTCGAACCTCCATTAATGGAATATTGTAATAATAAACCTGCATTATCTGGAGTTGCGAAAATAGTTATTGTGCCACCAATAAGGCCACATTGACTAGGATTGGTCGTTACGATAGAATCTATTAATTCACAAGCAATGCTACCTTGTTCTTGCAAACAATTTGCTTGAGGGCCATAAGTACCTGCAAAAGCATTACCAAATCCTGCTCCTAAAACAGATATTTGGTTGCCAATATTAATATTCTTTGAATTAAAAAAGAAAGGATCATCTTCGGTGATAAAATCTAAAGTACCTGTACATTCTCCTACATTTTTAAAGGAGAATAATTCATTCTCTACACCTGCCACATATTCGAGCGTAGAAATATTACCGCTCAAATTAAAAACCAGATAGTCCTTTTCTGGATTCTCTTCGGGAGCTACTACATTATTGTCATTGACCCAACTTCCTGTGATATTTTTGATGCTATCTGCTTTGAAGCCACCAGTTGGGACGACAAAACTAAGTTGGGCATTATTGGTAATGCTTAATGTACCAGCAAAAGATGTTTCTGGACGTACTTTTACTAAGTAAGTTACTTGATCTTCTTGTAACTCTACGGTAAAAAACATTTGCCCATAGACGACCGTCTGCAAGCATATTAACTGAATAATGAGTAAATAGAAAGGCTTTCTCATGATTTTAGCTTTAAAGCGTTTCGACTAAAATCATTTGAAGAGATAATACCAATAAGTAGATAGAAAAATAGAAAGACTAATAAGCTATACCCTTTTAAGTATTTTGAACTTAAATAGATAAATTATTAGAAATATGGAAAGTAAATTAAAATTTGAGAACTACTTTTTTATTTCCCAAAAATAACGCCAAAAAAGAATGACATATTATTTATTGTTATTTGTTTGCACGTATTTAGGTTAAAAGATTATCTTTTGAATTAAAATAATGAATATTTAAATGTTTAAAAAATTGATAATTAATTTGATAGCACTATTGGTTTGATTAAATGACTCACATTTGCTAAAAAATGATTTTTTATAAGAAAAAATAACTCAAGCGACAAATGACAAACTTCGCGTAAGAAAAAAAGACTAAAAGATAAGATGGCATGGATTTTGGTCTTTTTTTCTTGTTTTCATTCCCTCCTAATTCCCCTCCCTTATTTCAAACATTCCCTCTTTAACACTTTTTAAACTACAAACACTTAACTAACAGCTTATGAACAGGGTTATGTCCCAACACTCAAAAATGTACACTTTCCCTTTATATGCACACTACCACGAAGTAAAGCAGCTGGTTGTCGATGCTTTATTTGTCTCAGCGTTAGTTCCCTTTTATTATACTTTATGATTAAATAATGTCAAACCATTGGTTCGACTACTATTATAAAATACAGATTGATATTCATTTAAAAACGAACACTTTTCGGCTCATTTCTTTCTGAATTTATTTCCTCCCCAACCTACAGATTCAAATCCCCCTTTTGAAATTATATGTTGTGTTTAGATGCTAAATAACTAAAATGCTACTAAAAATAAAGCGTAAAATGACTATAACTGATTGGTAATCAGTAGTATAAATTTGATGCCAAGGCATTTGCTCAATAGCGTCTTTTATTTTAGAAATGATCATTTGAAGAGATTATAAAATCACAGGTAGATAACCAAATCACGGAAAGCAAAATTTGAGAACTTTTAGACTTTCTGATGGAGGTCATTTTTTAGAGAATTTGATAAACAAAAAAGCTACTACTTATTGGGATATTTAATAAAGAGAATAATAGGCCTTTCCTTTTTATTTTCTTTTCCTAATGTCTTTTTATTTTCAACGACTTATAGTGCTAACACTACGTTAAAGAGAGTAGCCATAAAAGCCCCTTTTTCGATTATTTCACCACGGTACGCCAGCAAAGAACTTTTGTAGGTCTTGCTATTGCTATGCCAATTTCGAAAAACGCACAATTAAAATGAACCACTTATTAATTTATAAAAACAAAAAAAAGTCGCTGATGAAAAAACATTTTCACATCTATAAAAAAATATTTTGCTTGCTGCCGTTAATCCTATTAGGATTTCTTTCGTCAGTATCTGGGCAAACAAAGGCGTTTGAATTCAAACTCCAATATATTGAAGAAGGCAACGATTCGCTTTGGGGCGTATATGTTCGACCAACTGAGGGGTTTGCTACGGGGAGTAATGATGCAGTTGTTGGTTCGGGGCAAATTACAGTCTTGATGAGAAATAACGGGCTAGATTCTATTACTAATATTCAGAGTGTATCTGGTACCTGGAATAGCTTCTATGATGTAGTGAAAGGACCAACAGAAGCACCTGACATTTCTTACCTTTTTATTGGACTACCTGATGGGGATGGGATTAATTTAGAAAATGGAGAAGAAACGCTCCTTTTGACTTTTCAAGTACCAGGAGAATGTCCGGATACTTTAGGATTAATTAATAATGAGTTTGACCCGTATAATGAAATGATTTATAACGGGACAGGCAACAACTCGGATAATAGTAATCCCGGTATGGATTTATCTACTTTTAATTCCAGTACGGGAAGAGTGTTTAATTGGCTTGGCAATTATAATACAAGCGCTTTTAGTTGTGATGATTGTGATGAGGATGGGGTAGCAGATGGTATTGAAGATACAGATGGAGACGGTATGTTTTCACCAGGGGATACTTCGGATATTTGTAATGTTTGTGATCCGAATGGTATTACCTTCTATTCTGCTACTTTGATTGGAGGAGATACATTGACCCAATGTGGAGCATCTGGAGAAGATTCTATTGCCTTGATGGTAGACATCACAGGTGGTTGGTCTCCTTTTGAAGTTACTTTAGAAGAAACCAATAATCGAACAGGAGAGAAGCAAAACTTAGTGTTTACAGATTATCGGGTAGGGGATCGAATTTACGTCTCACCAGATTCTACGGCGGATTATCGAATTGTTACGATCACGGATAGTCCTCCTATGAATGATCAAGGAATTACTATCTGTACGATTGATTCAGATAGTTTATTTGATACGATTACGGTCACGGTAGAAGGACCATTATCTATTGATTTAGCAGCAGGTGGACATCCCGATAACTTCACCGCTTGTAATTTAGATACTTTAGGTTTTGGCGTACACGCTGCAAACGGAGGAGATGGCGAAATTCTATACCAATGGCAGGTCAGCCCAACGAGTTTGGATGGGTCTTGGTCCGATATACAAGATGGAACACCTTATGCTTTTGCTACAACGGATTCTATTGTAATTAGTAATCCTCTCGGACTGGATGGTAATTATTATCGAGCTAAAATTTATACCCCTTCCTGTGATACGATATATTCTGACCCTGCGCTCCTAGGCGTTGATGGTCCGTTTATTATTGATATAGAGGCAGTTGATGCTTCTCTTTGTGCGTTAGAAGATGCCATATTTTTCTCTACAGAAACTTCGGTTGGACAAGGGACTTTTAATAGAAAATGGCAAGTAAATAAAAATCTTGGTGCTGGTTGGGAAGATGTAGTACCCGATGCTATTCATGTAGTCGGTACTTCTACTGCCGCAGGCGGTCCTGGTATTCAAAGTATTTATTATGATACGCTGCATATTATTGCGCCTACTTTTGATATGAATCAATGGCAGTATAGAATTGCTGCGGTTGGACAAAATATAAATGCTTGTAGTGAGATTTTTACAGATGAAGCAACACTTACAGTTGAAGGGGAAATAAATATTGTGCCTGGTTCTGAGCCAGTAGATGTAGCCGTTTGTTCAGATACTACTGCTTGTTTTGGCGTGGTTGTCAGTAATGCAGCTACTCAAGGAGTGATTGACTATCAATGGTATGTGTTAGAAAGAGGCTTAGCCGATATTCCAAGTAATTGGGAGGCATTAACTAATGATGGTACTTATTCTGGCGCTCGATCGGATACCTTATGTGTCACCAATGTCATTGGTCGAGATAGTTTTAGATACCGAGTAGAAATAGAAACCGATCATTGTGCTATTAAAACATCTACTTCAGCTACTTTAAATGTAGATGGTCCAATTGTATTTGATACGAATGCTGCGGATGTAACAGTCTGTGCAGATGAAGACCCTAATATTTTTGCTTTTAGAACCTTAATGGGGCAAGGTGTTTTGAATAGAAGATGGCAAGTCAATCGAGATGATGGCAATGATTGGGTAGATTTGACTATAGTCGATACTTTTTCTGTAGGAATTGATTCGGTTACTACTGGCTTACCTCCTGGCTTTGAAAAAGCTTACTTAGATACCTTATATATTGATACAGCTGCTTTTTATATGGATCAATGGCAGTTTAGATTAGCAGTCATTGGTGCGAATAGCAGTAATTGTGAGGATGTATATTCTGATGATGCGCTTTTGACGGTAGAAGGTAGCTTATCGATTGATGTTCAACCTGTAGATGTACAAATTTGTTCGGATACAACTGCCTGTTTTGGTGTAACTATTGGAAGTGAGTCTACTTCTGGTATTATCAGTTACCAATGGTATGCTTTAGCAAGAGGATTAGATGCAAATGATCCTAATAATTGGGAGGCACTAACTAATGATGGTACTTATTCAGGTGTACGTGCAGATACCCTATGTGTAACCAATGTGCTTGGTAGAGATAGTTTCGCTTATCGAGTTGATGTTAGAACAGGCACTTGTGCTATCGTTACTTCTGAGGAAGCAGTATTAAGAATTGATGGACCTATTTCCTTTGCCACCAATGCAGATGATGTGACGGTATGTGCAGAAGAAGACCCTAATTTCTTTGCTTATGAAACTTTAATGGGCCAAGGCTTACTGAATAGAAGATGGCAAGTTAGTACAGATACTGGACAAACTTGGACAGATGTTATCTACCCTGTCAATGGTATTTATTCTACAGGCATTGACTCTACGACAACCGGTTTACCTGCTGGATTTGAGAAAGCTTATTTTGATACTTTATATATTGATACCGCTACTTTTGATATGAATAAGTGGCAATTTCGTTTGGCGGCTATCGGCTTAAATAGTAATAACTGTACAGATACCTATTCTAGAGAAGCAGTTTTAACAGTAGAAGGAAAAATTTCCATTGATCCTTTGTTTCAGCCACAAGATGTAATGCTTTGTTCTGATACAGCGGCATGTTTTGGCATACAAATAATTAATGAAGCGAATCAAGGCATCGTTACTTACCAATGGGAAAAATTAGATAAAGGAGAGGATCCTACGATAGATAGTAATTGGGAAGCGCTTTCTTCTAGTGACGGTAGATATGCAGGTGTGCGCTCGGATACCATGTGTGTGTTATTTATTGCAGGTCAAGATAGTACGCAATATCGAGTTAGAATTAATACGGGACTTTGTGGAGATGTACTTTCGGAAACAGCAGTCTTAAACGTAGATGGACCCATTGAGCATAATGCTAACCCACAGGATGCCTCAGTTTGTGCGGTGGAAGATGCGGTTATGTTTACCTCTGCTGTCGCTATTGGGCAAGGACGAATGTTGACCCGTTGGGAAGAAAGTAGAGATACTGGTAAAACATGGAATCCTGTAGATTTTAATGAGGCTATTTATAGCCAGAATGGTACGATAGCACCGGATCTTTCGTCGGCTACAGATTTAGCAGATAGTATTTACTTCGACACGCTTTTTATTAGCGATGTAGTATTTACCATGAATCAATGGCAGTATAGAAATGTCGCAAGTGGTATTACAGGTAATGGCTGTAACGATGTGCCTTCTGAAGGGGCTATTTTATCCGTTGAAGGGCTCATTTTTATTACTGACGATCCTGATAATGTATCAATTTGCTCGGACACAGCAGCTTGTTTTGGCGTAACGGTTAGTAATCAAACAGATAGAGGGAATATCCAATATCAATGGGAGACACAACCTCCTGGAACGACTGACTGGATTACTTTAACTTCTGCTAGTGGGCGTTATGGTGGCGTTAAGTCTGATACCCTTTGTGTAAATAATGTAGCTGGCCTAGATAGCTTTGCTTATCGAGTACGGATTTTTACCGATCAATGTGCGAATGTTTATTCTGATTCAGCAATATTGAGTGTTTCTGGTCCGATTGATTTTGAAGTTCAGCCCCAAGATGTAGCAATTTGTGCGGCAGAAGATGCGACCTTCTTTAATGCTAAAACGACTATTGGAGAAGGTGGGTTAACGACCCGATGGCAAGTTAACAAAGGGGTAAGTTGGGAAGATGTAGATTTTGTTATAGATGCCGCTATTTATAGTACAAATAGTTCAAAAGAGGTCAATGCTTTGGCAACTATTGATAGCACCTATTACGATACCTTATTTTTAAATGCGGTGGCTACTGCTGGAATGGATCAATGGCAATATCGAATTGTAGGAAATGGGCTAAATGGAACGAGTTGTCAAGATATTCCATCAGATGCGGCTACTTTAACCGTTAATGGACCCATACATATTGATGTTGACCCTAGAGATACTACGGTCTGTTCTGGGCAACCCGCACTATTTGAGGTTACTACTTCTAATGATGCCTCTGGCGTAATTAGATATAGTTGGCAGCGAAAAGTAACTAGCGGAGCATGGGTTGATTTAGGTGTAAATGAAGTTTATAATGGGGTGAGAGATAGTGTTTTGAGTATTAGTGACGTTGCGAAAGTAGTAGCTAATTTAAGTGGAATAGATAGTGCTTTCTTTAGAGTTGCTATTTTTACAACTCAATGTGATAGTATTTATTCCGACTCTGCTCAATTAAGAGTAGAAGGACCATTTGAATTTGCAACAGATGCAGATAGTCCACATGATACAGTAGTTTGTGCAGGAGAGCCTATTATTTTTAATGCGAACCCTAGAAATGATGGTTTTGGGACCATGTTATATGATTGGAAAGTTTCTGTCGATGGAATCAATTACCTTTCAGTTGGTAGTCTGGTTGGTTATAATGGGACTATTTCAGGGGAGAATACGACTCAGTTGACCCTAGATCCCATGGTGAATGACCATTTCCTCTTAGATAGTACTTTCTGGAGATTAGACATTACTTCTGATGCTTGTGCAGATGCGACTAGTTCTTTAAGGGCAACTCTTAGGGTAGATGGAGATTTAATGTTTGATTTACATCCACAAGATACGACAAACTGTGCCGATAAAGGCGTTATCTTCTTTGCTAATGTAACCAATAATGGTTTTACAGGTCAAGACGGCATTCGGTATCAATGGCAAGAATTAGAAAAAGGAGCAGATCCAATTACAGGTTGGAGAGATATTCTAAATGAGGGTGTTTATAATGGTGCATCTACTGATACTTTAAGTATTGACATTACGACTAGTTTAGATTCTAATCAATATCGAATGATTGCTTGGACTTCTGTTTGTAATCAAATTACTTCTGATCCTGCCTACTTAATTGAAGAAGGTTCCACAAGCTTTACTGACCATCCAGAAGATGTAATTATTTGTTCTGGGGAAATGACTTCTTTTGCGACTCGAGTGGTAAATTCTACAGGACAAGGTGATAATACAATTAATTGGCAGTTGAGTACCAATAATGGAATTAGTTGGAGAAATATTGATCCAATAAGTGAAGCATTATTCTCCGTAAATGGTGCAGGACCAACTGCAACGGGAGATTCTACAGCGACAGCAATTTCTGATACTTTATTTGTTGATGATGTGACGGGTATGCAAGGTTATCGTTTCCGAGCGGCCGTAACTAGTACTCATTGTGATACGGTCTTTTCTCAATTAGCAAGACTAACCGTGGAAGGACCATTTAGTGCAACTTTAACAGGACCACCAACAGTTTGTGCAAATATTGGGGTGAACATCGAAGCCGATGTAGTGAATGAAGGAGCTGGGTTGCCTGTCTTGACTTGGCAGTGGAGAGCACCTGGTGGTACATTTTCTAATATATCTGATACTTCTGATACTTGGGATATTTTCCAAGGAGAAGAAACGAATGGTATAGGCATAAAAGTATTAAGGATTGATTCAGTACTCAATGAAAATTCTAGAGAAAATTTACCAACAGGGGTTGATACCTTCTATAATTTTGATCAATACGAATTCCGTTTATCCATCGTCTCCGATACTTGTGATGTGGCGGTATTCTCAGACACATTTACCTTAAATGTTGTAGCCGATACCATAGGTGGTTGTGATTGGGATTTAGATGGCTTGACCAATACCGTTGATTTAGATGATGATAATGATGGATTGACGGATAGTATAGAAGCATATATTACAACTCATGTAAATGCAGAACCGCAAGACTCTGTTGCTCAGTTTGATACAGATACAGATAACAATTCTGTTCCAGATAATGAAGAAGATGCAGATGAAGATACCATCAGTAATGGGGAAGAAGTAGATGATGATGACGGTAATGGACTTTCTGACGGGGTAGATTCGTTGACTGGTGTATTTACAGGTTTCCCTGATTTGATTGACCCAAATCCAGACCCAAACGATATTTTCAACGGAGATCCACTTGATCCTTGTGATCCTATCTTGAGTCCAAGTTGTGTAGGGGTGGTAGTGGATATTAATGTGAAATTACAGGGAGCTATGCCTGAATTGGGTTTTGATACAACGGCTACAGTATTGATGAGCGACGATTTAAGAAATAAAGAATTATTACCAAGAATTTCTCCTTACGAAAACTTCTTTGTCTTGGATTCTCTAAATTCTATAGTGCCAGCATTTGTGCATGTGAAAAGAGATAGTACGATTGATGAAATAGCTGCTGGAATGGA
Source organism: uncultured Saprospiraceae bacterium (assembly GCA_964644655.1). Classification (GTDB taxonomy): domain Bacteria; phylum Bacteroidota; class Bacteroidia; order Chitinophagales; family Saprospiraceae; genus JAFMDF01. The sequence goes on from CAZXYA010000139.1 coordinate 9,800, forward strand.
TAGCACAACTATTTTTGGTTCAAACGGGGCAATTGGTTCAGATCCAGGTAATTCGGTTGTTGATTGGGTATTTATTGAAATTAGAGATGCAACGAAGTTGGATAGTGTTGTGACGACAAGAGCAGCTTTATTACAAAGAGATGGAGATGTAAGAGATCATCGTGTGAACCAGGCTAATCTGAAAAAGGATATGGATGGTTATCCTTACTTATCTTTTGATAGTACTTTGGCAGGCCCTTATTATGTGGTCGTCCGACACAGAAATCACTTAGGGGTCATGACGAATGAAGCAGGATTGCTTTCTCCTATTGTTACTAGAGTGGATTTTACAGATAAAGATTTTAATGCTTTAGGTACCCATGCGCAAAGAATGAATGGCGATAGTACCGAACAGTATATGTGGGCTGGTGATGTTACTTCTGATAGACGAATTATCTATCAAGGACCTGGGAACGATGTAGATGAAATGTTTTTCCGAGTTATTGCAGAACCTGATAATATCGACTTACTCGATAACTACATTGTCCCTGGCTATTATCGAACGGACTATAACATGGATGGGAACTCTATTTTCCAAGGGCCTCGGAATGATAGGCAAATGCTTATTTTCCAAAGTATATTACAGTTCCCTGATAATCAGCTTAAACGATTGGCGAATTATGTCATATTGGAACAGCTTCCCTAATTGAGAAAATTTAGGTGACTGTTCAGCATAGGGCGTGGAGTTAGGCTGTTCTGAATTAGGGGGTAAGATTCCCCCGATTTTTGAGTGAACAAAAATCTGAAATCAGAAATCATACTTGCCTACCGGCAGGCAGGCAGGCATCTGAAATCATAAATCCATGTAGTTTTTACGGGACAGATTTATGAACTATGATTTTTGATTTTTCAAGCCCAAAAATTACGGGGCGAAAAAATTACTATATCTCCGTAATTCTGAACAGCCTAGCGTGGAGTAGCGAGCTATATTAAATAGGAAAACAAAAAGAATTTAGAGTTAAACAATTAATTCTTTGAAAACAATTCTATTTTATTAGCCCTGTGCCCCCAGCTCTATGCCGAATAGGCACTAATTTCTTAGCTATACTTATTTATTCCCTTTTTAGGAGAAACTTTTTCATCCTAAAAAAATAACCTACTAACCTTTTAAATAGTCGCCTATTCTCAATAAGTATTGATGCTTAGGTAACTTGATTCTGATTTGTTCGATTATTTTTTATTTAGTTGATTTTCCAGTCACTAATAGTCAATCGGATAACTATCGGGACATTCATTCAAAATTGATATTAAAAGGTAAATGCTTTAAAAATGCAAATTAATAAATCACTACTGAGAAACTGTCTATTATTGATTGGGGTGTTTTTCTGCACTTTGACTAGTTTTGCGCAAATAGAATTCACGCTTCAGCTAGAAGCAGATGGGGTGACTTATACCGCCTATGCCAAGCCTCCTGAAGGGTCTATTATCTCTACTAATACTATTACTGGAACAGGACAGGTAACTATAGTAGTGCCTTCCGATTTTCAATTAATTGATTTTCAAGAGCTTGGTGGGGAATGGGATGGTGGCAGTACCAGAGTCAATCAACCTATCGAAGATCCTGAACACGATTATATTTCTTTCGGCCTAACGGCAGATAGATCACCTAAAGCGGTCTATGCAGCAGGTCAGGAAACTGCCTTGTTTTCCTTTAAAAGTGATGGTGGTTGTGTGGGATTGATTCGATTGATTGATAATCGAACAGATATTTTTGCGCAAGTACCAAACTCCGAAAATTCTAACCCCGGTAATGAATTGGGAATTATTGATTTAGGAAATAGTTTGGCTAGATTCAGATATACTCAAAACTATGAACCCTTTGCGGCAGATTGTGAAGATAATGATGGAGACGGTATTCCAAATGGATTGGAAGATATTAATGGAAATGGAGCGGCAGATGATGGCGAAACAGACCTAAATAATCCAGATACGGATGGCGATAATATTGGAGATGGAGAAGAAGATACCAACCATAATGGAATGAATGATGAAGGAGAGACAGACGCCTTAGATAAGTGTGATCCTAAAATTACAGATCCTACTTGTGATTTTGATGGCGATGGCATTCCTAATGAAACCGATCCAGATGATGATAATGATGGGGTCAATGATGTAGATGATGTGGATAAGTTTGATCCGCTTTCTGATTCTGATTTTGATACCGTAGCAGATTCTACAGAAACAGCGGATGGTAGTGATCCTTTGGACCCATGTGTGCCAAGTAATACAGTTGCGGCGTGTAATGGAGACGATGATGATGGCGATGGCTTTTTTGCTGGTATTCCAGAAGGAGACCCATTATTTGATCCGAATGATACGGATCCTTGTGTGCCTAGCAATGCATCTCCTACCTGTGATTTAGATGGAGACGGCATTATTAATCAAATAGATGAAGATGATGATTCTGATGGCGTACCAGACGTAGAAGATGTAAATCCACACGACCCTAATTCAGATTCGGATGGGGATGGTATTTCAGATGATATCGAAACAGGAGAGAATGATGTTTATGACCCAGGATTTGACACAAATCCATTGGATGCAGATAGTGATAATGATGGCATTTTGGATGGTGTAGAAGACGCCAACCAAAATGGCACTAGAGACCCAGAAGAGACAGATCCATTAAATAATGATACGGATGGTGATGAATTGACTGATGGAGAAGAAGATGCCAACCAAAATGGCACACAAGATGATGGAGAGAGTAATCCCTTAGATGTTTGTGATCCAGAAGCAATTTTCCCATCCTGTGATTTTGATGGAGATGGTATTCCTAATGAAACCGATCCAGATGATGATAATGATGGAGTAGCAGATGATAGCGATATAGATCCTTTTGATCCAGATTCTGATTCGGACAAGGATGGTTTGACAGATATAGATGAAACAGGTGGAGATGGCATGTATGATCCTGCTACGGATACTAACCCATTGAATCCTTGTGATCCAAATGTAAATACGACGCTTTGTCAACCTATTGATAGTGACGGAGATGGATTTTTCCCAAATTATCCTTTTGATGATGAAAAATACGATCCAGATGATACGGATGCTTGTGTACCAGATTTTACTTCAATTTCCTGTGATTTTGATGAGGATGGGATACCCAACGGAACCGATGACGATGATGATGGCGACGGAGTAGCTGATTTAAATGATATTGAAAACTTTAACCCTAATTCTGATTCTGATGGTGATGGAATCCCTGATGTGGTGGAAACTGGTGGCGATGGGGTGTACAACCCAAGTACGGACACAAATCCATTGGATGATGATACGGATAATGATTTTATTCCTGATGGTGTAGAAGATGCCAATCAAGATGGTATTCAAAATGCTGGCGAAACCGATCCTTTAATGGATGATACGGATGGCGATGGTTTATTGGATGGACAAGAAGATGCCAACCAAAATGGGATGATTGATGAGGGAGAGTCTGATCCTACTAATCAATGTGACCCGCTGGTGGCTGATGCTGGACAATGTGATACCGATGGAGATGGTCTGGTAGATGATGAAGATCCAGATGATGATAACGATGGGGTATTAGATGGAGACGATGCTGATCCTGTTGATCCAAATTCTGATTCTGATAATGATGGGATTACAGATGTCATTGAAACAGGCGGTGATGGTAGTTATGACCCTGGTACAGATTCTAACCCATTAGATCCAGACACGGATGGAGATGGTATTTTAGATAATTTAGAAGATGCCGATTTAGATGGAGAGGTAGACCCAGGTGAAACAGATCCAGCTAATGCAGATTCAGATGGAGATGGCATTGCAGATAATGATGAAGATGTCAACTTAAATGGAGTACAAGACAATGGAGAATCTGATCCGAATAATATCTGTGATCCGATTAAAACGGACCCTACTTGTGATTTTGATGGTGACACGGTTATCAATTCAGAAGACCCAGATGATGATAATGATGGGGTGAATGATGAAGATGATGTTGATCCATTAAATCCAGATTCTGATTCTGATAATGATGGGATTACTGATGATGTAGAAACAGGGGAAGATAGTGTGTATCATCCAGAAACTGATACCAATCCATTAGATCCAGATACGGATGATGATGGTATAAATGATGGAGACGAAGTATCAGATGGAAGTGATCCATTTAACCCTTGTGATCCTAGTGCAGATAATGATGCTTGTCGAGGCGACGCTATAGATGCAGATGGAGATGGCTATTTTGGAGATTTTCCTAGTGATGACCCACAATTTGATCCAGATGATGCGGATCCATGTGTCCCTGATAATCAATCCCCTACTTGTGATTTTGATGGCGATGGAGCGGATAATCAAACGGATACTGATGATGATGGTGATGGAGTGGCAGATACAGATGATGTGGATCCTTTTGATCCAAATTCTGACTCTGATAATGATGGTATTTCTGATGATGTGGAAACTGGAGAAGATGATATTTATACTGCTGGTACAGAAACCAATCCATTGGATAATGATACCGATGATGATGGCATTTTAGATGGCGTAGAAGATACAAATGGCGATGCGATTCAAGATGACGGCGAAACCAATCCATTAAATCCAGATACGGATGGTGATGGATTGGATGATGGTATAGAAGATGCTAACCAAGACGGTAATTTAAATGATGGAGAATCTGATCCTTTAACGCTTTGTGATCCGAATCCTACTTTTGATGAATGTGATTTTGATGGCGATGGTATTCCTAATGGAACGGATCCAGATGATGATGCGGACGGCGTAGCAGATGAACAAGATATAGACCCTTTTGACCCCAACTCTGATAGTGATGGGGATGGTATTTCGGATACGGAAGAAACCAATAATGATGGGGTGTATAATCCTGCACAGGATTCAGATCCATTAAATGGTTGTGACCCTAGTGCTGATTCAGGAGCTTGTGGTTCTTTGGATGAAGATATGGATGGCTTTTTTACGAATATTCCAGAAACAGATCCAACTTTCGATCCAGATGATACAGATCCTTGTGTACCAAATGCAGCTGACCCTAATTGTGATTTAGATGGAGATGGTATTGTAAATGCAGATGATACAGATGACGATGGGGATGGTGTACTTGATATTGATGATGTGGACCCAGTTAACGCTAATTCTGATTCTGATTTTGATGGGATTCCTGATAATATAGAAACAGGGGGTGATGGGGAATATACCGCTGGGACAGATACGGATCCATTAGATATTGATACGGATGATGATGGGATTCAAGATGGGGTAGAAGATGCGAACCAAAATGGGATGCAGGATGATGGAGAAACGGACCCATTAAACCCAGATTCTGATGGCGATGGTATCAATGATGGCGTAGAAGATGCTAACCAGAATGGCACAGTAAATGGTGGTGAATCAGACCCATTAGATTTCTGTGACCCTAATATGGATGATCCAGAAAAATGTAATGAATGTGCACGAGATCCAACTTTACCAACTTGTGATTTTGATAATGACAGTTTAAATAATGATGTCGATCCAGATGATGATGGCGATGGCGTAGATGATGACGAAGATGCTGATCCTTTTGATCCAACTTCTGATTCTGATAATGATGGGATTCCTGATAATGTAGAAACGGGCGGCGATGGAGAATATATACCTGGTGAAGATACCAATCCGTTAAGTAACGATACCGATAATGACGGTTTACCTGATGGCATTGAAGATGCCAATCAAAATGGTCAAGTAGATGATGGAGAAACGAATCCACAAAATCCAGATTCTGATGAAGATGGTATTGAGGATGGGGTAGAAGATGCAAACCAAAATGGTCAAGTAGATACTGGTGAAACGGACCCATTAGATGAAGATACAGATGATGATACATTAAAAGATGGGGAAGAAGACTTAAATGGAAATGGGGTGATTGAAGAAGGAGAAAGTGACCCATTAAGAGACTGTGATCCATTGAATCCAGAAGATTGTGTATTGCCAACAGATTGTGAATTGATTGGACCTACTGCACCAACTTGTGATTGGGATAATGATGGATTACCAAATTCAGAAGATCCTGATGATGATAATGATGGCATTTTAGATGTAGACGAAGATACCGATTTAGATGGTGATTTAACCAATGATGATACTGATGGTGATGGTATCCCCGATTTCTTAGATGAAGACCCATTTGTTTTCGTGAATATGAGAGTGTATTTACAAGGGGCTTATGACCATAGAACAACCTTGATGATGACCGATCAATTAAGAACTAGAGGGTATATTCCTAATGAAGAACCCTATAGTACTATTCAACTTGGCTTATTCAAACCATTTACCCATGTTGGTAAAGGTGGTGGTGAGCAAGTAATCGACCCAGCTGTTTTTGAGGACAAAGGCGAGAACTCTATTGTAGATTGGATTTTCTTAGAATTGAGAAGTGCTGCTGATAATACCATTGCAGTAGAAACGAGAGCTGCCTTAATTCAAAGAGATGGTGATATTGTAGACGTCGATGGAGAAACACCCGTCTATTTCCCTGTTAGCGAAGCCGAAAGTTACCACATCGTTATCAAACATAGAAATCACTTAGGGATTATGACCAAAGATCCTATTGCTATGGATAGAAATTTACTAGCACCAATTGCGCTAGACTTTACAGATGGTTCCGCGCCAATTCATGGAGAACACGGCATGAGAACCAAAGACTTAGATGGTAAATTTGCGCTTTGGGGAGGTAATACAGATGGCAACAGATTTATTATCTTCCAAGGTAGTGGAGTTGGTATTCCTGACTCAGATGGTATCTTCTTTACCATCTTTGGAGATGAAACCAATAACCCACCTAAATTTAACCATATTTCAAGCGGGTACTCTTTAAGTGATTGTAACTTGGATGGTGATATTAAATACCAAGGTGGTGATAATGATATTGATGATTATATTTTCTTCAATGTCTTTAGTCACCCTAATAATAATGTAAACTTCTTCACCAACTTCTTCATTGAAGAACAGGTGCCAGAGAGACAATAGAATAAGAAGCCAGAAGTCAGACCGCTTCGCTGTCAGAAGTCATATTTATAACCTTGAACAAGTTTTGAATCTGACTTCTGACTTCTCAAAACATCACTCACAAACTAAACCTATATTAAAAACATGGCGAGCATTTTAAAAGCACTAATCATTTTGGTTATTAGCACAGCAAATCTCCCCGCACAAGTGAAATTTTTACTGGATTACAATGCAATAACGGATGAATATACTGTATCTATGATGCCAGAAAGAACTTGGTATTCACCGAAAAATAAGACGGCTACAGGCCAAGTTACGCTGAAAGCAACGACTGGACAATTATTTATAAAGGAGATAAAAACTTACATAGAAGGCACGGAATGGGTGTATGCTGGAAGAGTTGAAAGACCCGATGAAAGCCCCAATTATGATTACCTCTTTTTTAATTTAAAAACTAGAGGTTTGGCAGAAATGCCTTATCGTGCATTCAGACCAACAAAATTATTCACCTTTACTATTGAAGCGAATTGTGCTAGAGAGGTAATGTTGGTGAGTAATACAGAAGATGCTTTTTTGCCACCGAACTCTAGGAACGTCAATATTGGTAATTCTTTAGGTGCTTTGGGGGCTAATGGAGAAGCTTATATTGGTAACGTAACTGATTTACCCATTTTTTGCCCTTATGCGGATCCTCCTGTACAAAAAGCATTGATGGCTAATCAAAATAAAATTTTGTCAATAACCCAACCAGTTATTGATTTGATAGATAAAAAATTACTCTATCCAAATCCAACGATTAATGAAGTGAATATTCAATTTACTTGGCGTGGTACAAATGGACAAAAAGATATTTTAGTATATAATGAAGCTGGCGAACTCGTTCGCTTTTATCAAAAAGAATTACAACAAGGAGCTAATAATTTCACCTTGGATGTTAGCAAATTAGGCAATGGTATTTATGATTTTCTATTAGTAGATAAATTACAAAATTTGTCGCTGGGGAAGGTTATTAAAGTACAGTAAAGTTGGTATTAGGTAAGGCATAACTAGGCTAACTTGAAACCCTATGTTAAGACTCTAGGTTGATAATTAGCCGATTACCTGTTACGGTGGCGGCTGCCTGATAAAAATTGCATGAGGAAAGTCAATTCCGAACCGCTTGCGGATGGGTTGGCATTATTTTTAATTTCAATTTGCATTTTAATTGATTCCTAATACTTGATATCTCCAACAATTTCGGAACTGACCTTCACCCTATATTTTAAACTTAAATGATTTCGATCAACCAACAAACGACGAAATCGGTACTCACATTGGACTTGAAAAACGGAATAGGTGACTATTCCAACAATAAAGCGC
>CAZXYA010000140.1:0-18127 GCA_964644655.1 uncultured Saprospiraceae bacterium
GTAAATGGCAATATGTCGGTGGTTGTGAATGTGGTTTTGCTCAGCCTGACCCTGTGGATAATAATATCGTTTGGTCGGGTTGTTATGATGGAGGTTTGCAGGTTTATGATGAAAAAAGTCAACAGATTCGAGATGTGCGAGTCTTTCCAGAAGCAGGATATGGCGTGACTCCAAAGAATATGAGGTATCGCTGGCATTGGAATTTTCCGCTACACATTTCTCCTCATGACCATAATAAGGTGTATGTCGGTAGCCAGTATGTGCATGCGACCACTTCCAAAGGGCAAAAATGGGACGAAATTTCCCCTGATTTAACTTTAGATTTAGAAAGTCATCAAGAAAATTCTGGTGGCGTGGCAATTGATAATTTAATGACTTTTGATGGTTCGGTCATTTTTGCCATTGCAGAATCCCCTATACAAAGAGACTTAATTTGGGTCGGCACCAATGACGGACAAATACAGTTGACTGATGATGGTGGTAAAACATGGAATAATTTAACCAAAAACATTCCCGATTTTCCAGAATGGGGCACCGTTGCCAATATAGAACCTTCCAAATACGATGCTGGTACGGCGTATTTTTCTTACGATATGCATCAAATGGCAGACTTTAAGCCTTATATTTATAAAACAACAGATTATGGGAAGACATGGACAAAAATAAGTGCGACTATTCCTGAATCTTCTTCCAGTTTCGTCCACGTTATCAAACAAGATTATCAACAAAAAGACCTATTATTTGCAGGGACGGACAATCATCTTTATTTCTCTCCTAATGATGGAAAAGATTGGCATAGCTTAAGAAATAACATGCCACCAGCCCCAGTTTATTGGTTAGAAATTCAAGAACATTTTGATGATTTGGTGGTAGCTACTTATGGGCGAGGTTTTTATATTTTAGATGATATTTCTGCCTTGCGGCAAATGAGTGCCGAGGTCGCTGCCAAAGATGTGCATTTATTCAAACCTAGAAATGCTTACCGTTTCAATCAAAAAGCACATATTCACGCCGAAAGTGGTAGTAATGTTTGGGGACGCAATCCATCGAATGGCGCTTTTATTAATTATCACTTAAAAGATACAACTGCCAAATCTGTAACGCTAGAAATAGTAGATAAAAATGGGGAATTGGTTCGGACCATTAAAGGTAAAACCAAAGCGGGTGTTAATCGCTTAATCTGGGATTTCCGTTATAAACCGACTACCGTACCAGTCCTACGAAATACGCCTCCAAATATGCCTTGGGTGCCATTAAACGAAAAAAGAGAACGGATTTTATATGCCTGGGATTTGGATTTAAATGGTGGGAAAAGAGGGCCTCGTGCAATTCCTGGAGAATATACCCTCCGATTAAAAGCAAAAGGACAAACCTTAACCGAAAAATTGGTGGTCTTAAAAGATCCATCAGGCGAAGGAACGGAAACAGATATTGCGGCACAAGTCAATCTTTCCTTAAATCTCTACGAAATGATTAATCAAACCGTCGATATGATTAATAATATTGAATGGATGCGGCAAGATATTCAAGCCATAAAAGGGGCGGATTTAAAATCTGCTATAGTCACTAAAGCGGCCAATTTAGAAAAGCAATTAATACAAATCGAAAGCGAATTATACGACATCAATTTAACGGGAGCTAGAGAAGATGCCTTCCGAAATCCTAATAAATTATACGGGCGTATTTTAGCGTTAGCCCATGAATTAGGCACGGCTAGTGCCGATTATCCACCAACTGACCAACAAGTCGAAGTTACTAAAATTTTGAATGGTCGATTAACCAAACAAGGTCAGTTGTATCGCAATTTGTTGACCAAAGAAATTAATGAATTGAATCGATTGTTGAAAAAGGCTAAAAATGAAGTTCGGGTTACAGAACGAAAGAAGACGAGTGGCGCATAACCTAAAGTAGCTTAGACTTCTAGTCTGAGTAGCATTATTGTTGCTTCTCAGACCGCAGGTCTAAGCTACTTAAAATTTACTCATTCCTTATCTATATTTAGCTAAATCGCTCTTTTTTTACTACATTTAGCCAACTATAAATTTAAACCTTACCTCATGTCCAATATCAATCGTCGTCAATGGCTACAAAAAAGTGCTTTCACCGCTTCTCTCCTAGCCTTGGGTTGTCGCACTAATTTTGAAGCAACCGCTGCCAAACCTTTCCAAAACGGCTTGATTAATGCCTCTCCCCTCCCCTTACATTGGAATGAAAACCCTTTTGGTCCATCTAAAAAAGCAGTACAAGCGGTAACAGAAGTCATGTCAAAAGCCAATCGCTACCCAGATGACATGGTATCAGAATTAAAGGCCATTTTAGCTAAAAAATATGCGGTTGAAAATAATCAAGTATTACTAACGAATGGATCAACTGAAATCTTAGGTTTAGTCGGGCAGCAGATTGGATTCGATAAAGGAGAGTTGGTGACTCCTTTCCCTTCTTTTCCTACAATGGCCATGTTTGCGGCAGGTAGTGGAGCAACCATTAAAAAAGTACCTTTAACTAAAAATAATGTTATTGATTTAGACCAAACGTTAGCCGCTATTACCGATAAAACAAAGGTGGTTTTTATTTGTAACCCGAATAATCCAACCAGCACAGAAGTTGATACAGATGCCTTAAAAGCCTTTTGTCGAGCCGTTCCAAAAGAGGTATTAGTCTTTGTGGATGAAGCTTATATTGAATATTCTAAACTAGGTGCAGCAGGCAGTATGATTCCTTTGGTGAATGAATTGCCTAATTTGATGATTTGTCGAACTTTTTCCAAGGCCTATGGGATGGCGGGGCTTCGATTGGGCTACGCTATATCTAATAAAACACATATTGACCAACTAAAAAGGCAGTATGTCGGGGCTGAATTTGCTACGGGTTGGCCTGCTTTGGTAGCTGCTAAGGCAACGATGGAAGATGTGGATTTTATGACTAATGGTGTTTTAAAAAATCAAGAAGGCAAAGACATAGTTTATCAGGCTTTTGATAAATGGGGCGTCGGATATAGTCCTTCTGCTACCAATTTTTTGTATGTGGAGTCTAAACATTTTGTATCGGATGTACGGGATAAATTGAAGGCCAAGAATATCTTGATTACTAAATGGCCCGATATGGTGGACCATATTCGAATTAGTATTAGTGAGCCTTCGCACATGTCGCAATTTGTGGACGTGGTAGAGGAATTTTTGGCGTAAATAAGCGCCTCAATTAAAAACCTCTATTTAAATTATTTTATATTTTGCGAGGCTGCCCAGTCTCGCAAAATATAAAGAAATTAATGTTACAGCGTAATACACTAAGTCAATTCTTATTTTTTCTCTTTAAGGAAAATTTCAATTCCCTTGTTTTTGTTTTTTTCTGATTCCGCTGTTCCATTTCTTTTCTAGCAGCTACTCTATCAGGTTTAAAATCAAGATATTCATCTTCTACCTCTTCTGCCCATCCTACTAAAAAGGCAGTCAATTCATCGACTTCTAAATGCTCCTGATTCGACCAAGTATTAATCATAATAGAATTGGGGAAAAGCGCTTTTAGTTTAATCGCTTGGTCTAAGGTTTGGCTTTCACCATGATATAAATCCCATGCACCAAAAAGATGTAGTAATTCGTGAGAAAATACATAATGATTAGTCAATCGACCATAAGTTGACTTAGCATAGATAATAGCAGTATCTAAGTTCCTTTTATGGCTATAATTACGAGCATGACTACGATTGTTGCTTTTTATAAAGAAGAGAACGGATAATTTATTTTCCTCAATATCAAACTGCTGAAAATTTAAAAAATCTCTATAATCCTTATAGCTCATTTGTAGCATTACTTCTTGTAACAAACGAAAACTATTCTGCATAGTTACGGTAGGTACTTCAACAACCTCTTCTACGGTTGCAAAATAGTCATTGATAAAATTTATTTCCGCACCATAGACAGATGCCTCCTCCATTAACCAATATTGGCTATTTTCGAGCTCGCCCATATAATATTCCACTTCTTCTTCGGTCCATTGATCTTTTTGCGTATCTACAAAAAAGCAGAGGGTGTATATATCGCCATATAATTTATTATGATCTTGTTTAGCTAATTTCCGTTTTTCAATTTCAGTCAATTTTCGATATTTCTGGTTACTGATTTGGGCAGGTAAAACGAAGCTAAAAGCAAGTAATAAAAAAGTAAAGATGAATTGTTTTTGCATTGGTTAAGAAGTTTAAGATTAGATTTTTCTGTAAAAGTAAAGGATTAGCAATAAAATGTAAATAGCTTATAGGTTAACAATAGTGAACTCGTTGGCTAACATTTACAGCTGTTATGCTCGTTATACTATGACTTACCTCCATAAATGGTTATCACCTTCACTAAATTTCTTTTCATAAAATACCAATCCTTCTAGAAAAACGCCCTACCTTGTGTTTTTGCTATTCCTTAACAAAACGATAATTATGCAAAAGTCAGCCTTCCTAGTTTGCTTACTATTTATTATTGGAGCTTGTTCAACTCCATCTGTAGTACAAAAACAATCGCCATTAAAAGCCACCTCAGCGCCTTCTGTGGAAACAGAAATATCAACCAAAATAGAGTCCTCCGAAATCCTCTGGGATACTTGGGGCGTGCCACATATTTATGCCAAAAACGAACAAGATTTATATTACGGCATGGGTTGGTCACAAATGCACAGTCACGGTGATTTGCTGATGAAGTTATTCGCTGAAGCAAGAGGCGAAGGGGCAAAATACTTTGGCGAAAGTGCCTTAGCCTTAACCAAAAATCTATATACTTTCGGCATCCCACAATTGGGCAAAAAATACTTAGACCTGCTGACAGAAGAGGAAAAAATGGTAATGGAATCCTTTGTGGCAGGAATCAATGCCTACGCAGCAGCCCACCCCAACCATATTGCCGAAAATCTACGAGGTGTCTTACCTATCCAACCTTCCGATGTGAATGCCCATTCACTAAGAAATTTATTTATAGAATTCATTGGTAATCGAGAAATGGGTAAAGCTCAAAGAGAACAGATTGGGTCCAATACTTGGGCAGTCAGTCCACAGCGTTCTGAATCAGGCAAGGCATTATTATTAGCCAATCCACATTTGCGCTATGATGATTTATGGTTATTTTATGAAGCACATACCGTTACCGATAAAACAAATTTGTACGGTTCGACTTTGGTGGGTTCTCCTACCATTAGTATTGCCTTTAATGAGCATTTAGGTTGGAGTCATACGGTAAATACTCTAGATGCAGCCGACTTATATCGGTTAACATTAGATGGGGATGGATATTTATTAGATGGCAAAAGGGAAAATTTTAAATTGAATCTTTATAATATTCCAGTCTTACAGGAAGATGGTACCATGCGCACCGAAAAATTATTAGTCAAAAACTCCGTACATGGGCCTATTGTAAAAATGGGAGAAAAGGAAGCTGTTGCTTTACGCATTGCCCGATTAGACAATCCAGGCAATATGTTGGATCAATGGAAAAAGATGGGAGAAGCGACTTCATTAGAAGAATTCCAAGCCGCTTTAGCTCAAAATGATTTACCCATGTTCAATGTCATGTATGCCGACAAAGCAGGCAATATCTTTTACCATTTTGCGGGATACACCCCTGAAAGACCAGAAGGCGATTGGGATTTTTGGTCGGGGATTGTACCAGGAGATGATTCTAAATATATTTGGGATTCCTACCATTCTTATGAAGATTTGCCTAAACTATTAAATCCAAAATCAGGTTGGTTACAAAATGCCAATGACCCACCTTATACCTGTACTATTCCAACAGAGTTAGACCCTGCGGATTATCCAGCGTATATGGCACCTGTTGAAATGGGCTTCCGACCCCAACGAGCCGCTAATATTATGCTCGCCGATGAGAAAATCTCCTTTGAAGAATTTGAGCAATATAAACATGATACCAAAATGGAAATGGCGGCTCGATTATTAGATGATTTATTGGCTTTAGAAACACCAGAAGCCAATGATTTACAAAAAGAAGCATTTACCTTATTAAAAAATTGGGATGGTCGCACAGAAGCCAATTCAGAAGCGGCTTTATTATTTGCCAATTGGCATTTAAAATTAACAGGAGGGAATCCCAATAGTGACGCCTTTTTTGCCGAACAATGGTCTTTTGAAAATCCAGCAAACACACCCGATGGTTTAAAAGATAAAGCCGCTGCCCTAAAAGCGTTAGAAGTAGCCGCTACAGAAATTAAAATGGGCTATGGACAGTTGAATGTGCCTTGGGGACAAGTAAATCGAGTAAGTTTTGGAGAACATGATGTGGCAGGCAATGGTGGTTTTGGGTGGTTGGGGCAATTCCGAACGATGTATTATCAACCAATGGGTAAGCCAGGTACTGCCGAAGGCTTAAAAAGCAGAGCCGTTGCAGGAGATACTTATGTGGCTATTATTGAATTTGGCGACCGACCTAAAGCCAAAGCCCTTTTGACTTATGGCAATGCGACCCAAAAAGGAAATCCGCATATTGGGGACCAATTAGAGTTATTTGCTCAGAAAAAGTTACGACCTGTTTGGTATGAACGTGCGGATGTGGAGGCGAATGTGGAGAAGCGAGAAGCAATTCAGCGGCAATAGTAGTTGGTCATTTCTAAAAATGTAAATATTTTTTTACTAAAAAGGCGATATGGGTACATCCATATCGCCTTTCTTTTTTCTACATCTAAAATATTCTATCTATACACTTCGAGTTAATTCAACGAAAATCGAATGGTCAAACCACCCCGAACATTGGTTTGCCCAAGTGAACCACCAATAGTAGTTTTAGGAATATCCCTACTAAAATCAACGAATAGTCGAAGATTTAATTGACTATTAACCGTATAATCAATAGATGGAGAAACCTTTATTTGAGTAGACCCTCTAGTAGGTTCCGCTATTTGTAATTCATCTAACACGTGCTTGATGGTAATATCATCTCTAAAAGAAAAGTCAAATTTGATATTTAAATCATTCGCCTGTGACTGACCTTGTCCTTGCCGTCCTCCTCCTGGTAAAGCACCTGGTGGATCTTGTTTGTCCTCTCCCTTCTTCTTTTTCTTTTTCTTCTTAGATACCCCAAATTGTAAAAACGGAATACTTACATCTTTTATTCGGTGACCAAACCCAAAGATGTATTCTGTAGTATTTTCCTCATCCAATTCTCCATTCAATAAAGAGAAAGAAAGTCGTCTAGATTTCTTGAAATCCAATCGCACATTCATACCACTCTTCATCCGCATATCTACCCCTAATAAAGGCGAAAAGGCTTCATCAATAACAATAGCAGGAATTTCAAATCGAGCATAATAGTTATTCGTTTGAGAATTAATATTATTCAAGCCTAATGGATTCTGATCATCAAATTGGAAATTGGTATTAAAAGAATTAATCGTTAACGTTGATTTATAACCGTGCGTAATACTTACGTTCTGGAATATTTCACTTAGCCCCTTCACTTTTGCCAAACCATTATAGGTCAATCGCCAGTTGGGTTTGGGTATAATATTTTGGAATCTCCGAGCATCTCTAAACAATTCTGTTGTATTTGGATCCTTCCCTGTGTAAGCTGCTAAGAATGCGGGGACCAATACTTCTTGATGTGTTTGTCCATAACCAAATCTAAAACCACTATCATCTGTCGAATGCGGAAGTCCTGTGTCATCTAAGCGACCAGAAATAATTTGTCTATATGCTTCAAATGTTTCAAATAGACCATTCAGATCACTTTCAAATAAAGTATTCAAGGCAAAATAAGAAACGGATAACGAACCAATGTCTCGCTTATTAATACGTTGAATATCTGGTTCATAGCCTGGTTCATTTCTTATTTCAAAAGAAGTAGAATCTTTAAAAAATTCCGTATGGTTTTCTTGATAATTTCTATTAGCTTCTATTTCAATCCTAAAATCTTTGAAAGGTTCTAAAGTAATTCTAGCGTCCAATGTTTGTTGAAAATCTTTAATGACCTGTTGGTTCAAAAAGATATTATTGGTAATCCAAGGTCCTTTGTCGCCATTGGTTCTACCCGAAGCTCTCTCAAACCAATCATTATCTGGTGAAACCCCTAAAACATAATCCCAGCCTGGTGCAGCAAAATCCTGCTGACCAAATAATTCAGACTGTGGCAAAAAGCCAGGAACGACGGAACCAAAAGATTCTGAATAATTTAGTCGAGCTTTTTTCAGCATTAATAATGGTCGTAATAAAGCTTTCTCTGTCCCCGTCACTTCTCGTTCTTTCTTTTCTTTTTTCTCTTTTTTACCATCTTTTCCTTCTTTATCGTCTGTAGTAGCTCTCCTCTTAGCAGGTTTTTTTCTAGTATTTCTCTTTCTCCCCCCCTTTCCATTAATCTCCTTAAGGTATTTAGATTTGTTATATAACTTATCAAAATTAATATCTAAATTAACTTGCCGATTAGAGCTATTCTGAATCACATTTCCTAAAGAATCTGTATTAATAGCTGATCGACTCCAATCGTAAGTAGCACTATATTGCCCTTTTAAAGTAATAAAATCTAGGAAAGGGAAATTCTTTAAGGGTACATTAATACTTGCATTAATGCTATGACCGTAATTTTTATTCCGACCAAAGTTTCTAATATTCTGTCGAACATAATCTCGATTCGAGCCATCAAATCGTTCGCCAAAGGGGGTATTACCTTCCGAATCTAATTCATCTATTACGCCAATATTTTCCGCTTGAAAGTTTAATTTAAGGGCTTTCATAATGTCCCATTTGACGTCATAATTTCGGCTCCATAAAAACTTACGAATAAAAAAAGTATTAAATTGTTCCTCTACAAAACGATAAGTCGTTGCTTGCTGGTGCCTATCTAATAAAGTATTGAAAGTAAAGGAATTAGGAATTGGATTTAAATTCAGTTCTTTAATGAATTTTAAATTTTTGTTCTTTATTTTCTTAAACGGTTGAATATATTTAGGCCGCCAAGAAAAAGTATAATCCAGTCCTCCCCGATAGTTATCGGTCTGGTCATTCTCGATAAGCGGATTTCGATTAATCGTTTTGGTATGATTGTAAGAAGCACTAAAATTAGAAATATCCCAAGGCATTGGTTTTCCGTCACCAGTTCGCTCCTTTCGAACATTGCTAAAATTAATTGTACTAATCGAATTGAACTCCTGTGCCTGTTCTCTTATCGAATCTCTAGAAGCCACAGGTGCATCGGCAATTTTTTCTTTGAGCGGAATATCCAAGTCAAAAGGATCAAATTCTGGGGTATAGGTCGTTACAGAATGCTGGGCATAAAAAGGTATTTTTACGCCCCATTTTTCTGGCAAAAATTTACTTAATTCCAAATTAGTAGACAAATCATATTGTAAATACCGTTCTCTTGCCCGTTCATTTACCTTATCCTCTAATTGTCCCCAACCAATGGTGCTAAAGTTACCCGCAACAGTTGCATTACCTAAATCTGCCAATTGGACATCCACTCTTGCTAAACCAGCAGAGCCACCTCTTTCATCGAAACCACTCAGACGCAATTCGTTCACCCATACTTCTGTACAAATCGGTGCGCCATTATCTCTTTTATTCCTAATACCAATCATGACGCCCCTTACCAAGCCCAAATTTGGATTCCCCACAACGGTAATTTTTGACCCATTACTTCCTCCATCAACGGTAAAAGGGACATTAATATTCGCATTTACATCTGCGTTTCTTAGTTGTTTGACCGCAACAAAAGAATCTAGCGCAATATCTAGTTCATTTTGTGGCAACCATACTTCATTGACATAGTCTTCATTAAGTTGATTCGCCCCACCATTCGGTGTCTCTGGCAAATTATCAATATCTGACATGGTTAGTGGTAGCTCATATTCATAATAGTTTTCTTCATAATCACTCCCCAATCTCATAAATAACTGGACATCTCCGGGGTCTAGGAGTGCTTCGCCGCCTTCATCTTCTGCATGAACAAACATTCGCAGCCGTTTATAGACCCGCATATCGACATCCAAGGGTTTAAATAAGGCACGAGCATCCCCGTCTGCCAAATCGCAGACACCTATAGCAAGAGATTGTTCATTCTGCAAGGCATTTGGAAAGTTGCCCAAAGAATTTTCTCGAACAATTCTAGGAGGTAAAACATAGGCAAAAGGCTCTCTTCGTCCATTTTCATTAATGTTCACCGTATTAATATCAAAATCTGCAATTAGTGGTGGATTCGTTGGAATACCAAATAAGGTACTTAATTCTCTAGTATATCTTCTCCAACGATTACTGACTAACTCTAATCTGGCAAAACGGAAAGTTCTTGCTGCTGCAAAATTAGTCATGTACATTCTCATAAAACGAATCGACCGAAAATCACTAATTCCTCCGACGTTTGCTGTTGGTGATTGGAGCGGAATTCTGAAACGATACCATTTTTCTGGTGTCCCGTTTACTGTTCTTGGCGATGTTTCGTCCGTAATAAATTCATTGAGTTCTATCCCCCCAAAACCATCTCCTTGAATAGGAATACGGTATTCAAAATAAGCCTCTGTTTCATTTAAACTATTATTTCGATCTAAATCTTCATCATCGGGGTTACCTCTATTACTTTCGGAACTAAATCCATTACTATTTCCAGGAGAATCTGGGTTATTAGGATCTCTTGAGTTTCCTTGTGTTCCGTTAAATTTTGAATATCGTTCTCTAATTGAGGTTCCATTAGGATAATCTCTTTGGTGGGTAAAATTATCTTTGGACACATCGGCTAATATGTCATTCAGCGCATCATCATTTAAAATACCCATAGCATTCGCATTTCTTATAGCATCCACATATTCAGTATAATGTGCGACTTCCATACTATCGTTCAATCCATCCAATCCTAAATCCTGTTCATTTCGTGCATTTCCTTCTATACTAAAACCACGTATTCTATTAACCCCCACAGGCACTCTTGCCCAATTTGTTCTAGTTGTCAATTGATCGGCAATGTTTTTAGCAGGATCTTGTCCTACAGTATCTTCGCTAGTACTCAATCCATTTTCAAAAAATCGTCTAGAATCTCTTAATATATCCTCTGAGATATTACCTAGGTTAAAGACAATTTCACCACCGCCACCTTGGTTGATTATAAAAGGGCTCAACATCCAAAATTCAATAAACTCGACATTGGCAGATTGAAAATCTGTATTATTTTGGATGGCTTGTGTAATTCCGGCCCACCTACTCTCTGGATCTCTTAATAGACCATTCGCATTCATCCCCGCAGAGAACTGTGTTCCTTCAGGAGTCTCAAAATTATAAGATCCTCTTTCTGTAGGATCATAAAAAACATCTAATAATCGCTCAGAGTTATTACCTAAGCCTGTATTAAAAGATTGCTCATTTTCAAAAATATCTGTAATAGGCACTCTTCTAGTATAAGGATCATCTGCTGGTCCTGCCGTACTAAATTCTAGATTATACCAATTTAATCTAGCTCTATTTACGCCACCTCTAATATCATTGACTAATTGAGATTCGGGGAAACTTCTACCACCACTCTGTCCAGCACCTTGCGGAACAGCAGACAAGTTCCAATTTAAAATCTGTGTGCCTAAATTGATAGAACTAGTCGTTCCTTCAAAATCATCTAAATAAACGGCCCCTTCATCATCTGCTTGATCAATTCCTCTAGCGTGCCCCGGTCGCAAGGTTGCAAATTCAGCATTAACAGAGATAGAAGATGCTGCTTTTGTACTATAGAAAGGAAGTGCATCCAATGCTTTGGTTAACCAAGGTGTTTCTTTTTGGAACGAAAAATCTAGTCCATATACTTTATTATTAATAGGATCTTCTCCAAAGTTCACTTTTTGCGTAAAGGGTCTTTCAAATAATTGCATAAAAGTACCACCAATAGTGGCATTCTTACCCAATTCATAATCCGCTCGCACCCCTAACATCGTTCTTGATTGAAAACCAAAAAGAGAATTATCTTCAAAAGATACATTTATCGGTACACCAGAATTTAAGATTGCATCATTTAAAATTTTAACTCGTCCAATATTATAATCTATCGTATAGTCTGCTCCCCTCGTTAATACTTGACCACCAGCGGTAATCCGCTCCGACCCTTCTGGAATATTAAAAGAGCCTAAGGAAATTTCTGAACTTACGGTTGATTTGTATTCTCCTTTTAGCGCAAATCTGTTTAATTCGGGAAATTCACTTACTCGGAAAAGGGTAGAATCATATAACTGAGGGAAGGTATATTCTCGAACCAATTGTTCTGCTCTAGCGGGATTGTCTACCCGTTCTCTAATTTCTCGTTCTAAAGAACTACCAAAAGGCTCCAAAACAGGAAACATAACCCGACCGTTTCTGGAATTAATGGTCAAATCTGGCACAAAATCAAAAACACCATCAGGTTGAGGATCCCCTAAAATATTTAGATTATCCAAATTTAACAATCGCAATAATTGAAATTGAGTTAATTCTGGTTCAGGAATAAACCGCTTGTCTCCTCTACCAGGATCTTGATAGAAAACCTCCATTCTAAATTCCTGTTCATCTACTTGATAAGCCCCAATATTATAAATGTTCTTCATCATCAAATCCCATATTGGTAAATCAATTCGATTGGCAGAACTTTTTAGCATTTTTACAAATAACACATTAGACGGATCTTCGGTACATTCCTCTCCATCAGAATTCCTTTCCGAAATATCATTCGCAAACTCTCCTACCCGGAACACCTGACCATTATAAGTATATTCGTAAGCAACCCCCAATACTTGGTTAGGTCGGACATTCACGTTGACAGAAATAAATCCTAAATCTGCATTATAAGAAAATTCTGACGAGGATAACATCCTTGCTCTTACTTTCTCATAATCAACCGTTTGTTGAAAATTAAAGGGTGCATTTTCTACTACTTGCACGACATTTTCATTAATATGTGCATCTCTATCGTCTAATAATTCTCTTTCTAAAAAGTTAGCATCATTGGTTGGTAAGCCCTTACCAAAAATATCTCGACTTGATGGAACAGCAGCAGGAACTGCTTGTACTAGTTCCGATTCTCCTAAATCGGCAATTGCTACAATTTCTCGAATATTATCCGTTGCATCTACTGCGTTTCTATCATTGGTAATCCAAACTTGTATCTTAGAAATTCTGAAAAGACTCTTAATTTGTGGAAGGTTTTGTAGCGCCCCTTCAAAAGTTTGTTGGTTATATTGAGACAAGAAGAAGTTTCTATTTTCATCATATTGATTCGCAAATACTTCAAACTCTCTAACTTGTGCCCCTCCTTCTAATTGAATATTATCTCGCTG
Source organism: uncultured Saprospiraceae bacterium (assembly GCA_964644655.1). GTDB lineage: Bacteria > Bacteroidota > Bacteroidia > Chitinophagales > Saprospiraceae > JAFMDF01. The sequence goes on from CAZXYA010000140.1 coordinate 13,261, forward strand.
AGATTTTTGCTGTGCGGCTAATAAACTTAATTTCAAGTAGCCAAATTGCAAATCAGTTCTTAAACCAAAGAGGTTTTGGCTACCTTGTATTAAGGTACCAGGTAGTGGTAAACTTACATTACCCGCTTCAATATTTTTGATGATGTCATCTTCGCTAAAAGCATCACTAGCATAGCCTAAATTTAATTGATTTTCAAAATCAAAGGTCGCTTGCGTATTATAATTGGTAGATAAATTTAATTTTTCCCCAATCTTTCCTTCCACATTCATTTGAATATCCATATCAAAATCAAACCCCGCTTGTCGCCTTCGATCTCTATCCAAATTTACAATCCCATTATCAGAGAAAAAACCACCAAAAGTAATATCAATATTCCCTTGTGGCTTAATAGAAACCTCTGTACCACCAAAAAGTCGATTAACTAAATTATTTTCTATCTCCGATTTCAATTTAGAAATGGGATCAATCTTACCACTAATATTATCATCACTAGTATTTACCCCAGCTAGATTATTAAAGTATTTCCGCTCCTGTTCTTTCGCTCGATAATCCATATATTCTTGAAAAGACATATAGGTAGGGGCTCGAAAATAATCATCTCCTAGTTTTTCTGTAATGATGTATTGACCAGTCTCTACATCATATTCCACCCTTTTTTCAATAACAGCGGGATCTTTTAAATCAAAAGGATTGGTACTCGGACTATTGATAAAGTCTTCCGTCCGATCTTGTATGGGAGGAATCGTATCCTGCATGACTATAATAGTCGGTTCTTCCACAGAAAGGGAAGTATATTCGTTACCAAAATCAGGTCCGGTAGCAAATAGAAAAAAACTGGATACAAAAAAAATACTAAAAAGTAAAAATGTTTTGCTCATGGTAAACATTGCGAAAAATCCTAGGATTGAGAGGTAAAGTGAAGCGTCAAATGAAAAGGTAAACTAATCTTAAATAGACTTGTTACTAATTTACGATTTGTTGCCACTAATTACACCGTTTAGAAAGTTTCTTGTATTTTACCTCGCCGCCTGCGGCGGCTTGGTAGGGGATTTTAAGGGGAGCAAAATTCTTGATTTTCCAATGGAAAATCAAGAATTTTGCTCCCCTTATACCTTTTTTGCGAAGCGGCGAAGCCGCCAAGCAGAATTACAAATAACTTTTTTAACGATGTACTAATTAATCTACTTGATTAATAAATTGAGGTTTATAAACTGATTAATAGCTTTTTAAATATTGCATAATTCAAAATCTATTCCATTTTTTATAAAGTCAATTAATAAATTATCCAATCAATCAGTTTTAAGTAAAGATGTCTAAAAACGTTCTATTTACCTGTAAGTTTCAACTTACAGACATGCTGTATGGCTTATTTGATTAGCCTATATTATAAATCTTCAACATAATACTATCAAGTAGGGGTACTTGATATTTTACCAGAAAGGGTATGTAGGTGTAGATTTTACAATTTAGCTGCTACCGTTTTTTATAAGCGTTGTCTATCAAACGAAAAAGGGTGATTTAATTGCCTGTCAAAGCTAAATTTTAACAGTATAACTTCTTTGACAAGTATAAAAGGCTTGATTTCAATAGTTTATAATTGGAAAAATTACTTCGACTTTTTACGGGGTTTATTAGTTGTGAGTTGCGAGTAGTGGGCGGTGTTCATTTATTATTACACGAATATCAAATATTTGTACCTCTACACCTAATTAATTTGCTAAGAAAATTGCCGTAAAGACAATCGAATTAATTCTTCTACTGTTTTCACTTGTGGTTGTTCCTTCAAAATTTTACTCAATACTTTCTGTGATTGTATTTTATTAAATCCTAAAGAAACTAAAGCAGATAACGCCTCATTTCGCAATGTATTGTCCACACCTTTAGCAACTAATGCCGTATCGCCCCCATCTTTCAATAATTTATCTTTTAAATCCAAAATTAATCGTTTGGCAGTCTTTGGACCAATACCTTTTACAGTTTTAAAAGCTGCCACATTTTCACCAATAATAGCCGCACGCGCTTCTTCAGGACTCATAGAAGAAAGCATGGTTTGTGCTGTACTAGGCCCAATACCAGAAACAGAAATAAGGTGTCGAAATAATTTTCGTTCTGCGGCATCTGCAAAACCATATAAAGTATGACTATCTTCTTTGACTTGGAGATGGGTGAGAATTTTAATGGTCTCAGATTTTTCTATTTTACCGTAAGTATTTAGGCTAATATTAACTTTATAGCCAATACCAGCTACCTCAACAATAATAAATGTTGGGTTTTTGAAGGTAATGAGGCCTTTTAGGTAGGAAATCATAGTTTGTATTTTGAAGTTATCTTGTATCTCATATTAGGTATCAGGTTAGACTATTTGTATAACCTGATACCCAATACCAATTTTTTTTCTAATAAAACTGCGAAAATACAATAAGAAATACCAACTTCACTTAAAATTAAGTAGATTTAAAGGATTCGTAACTACTCAAGAGACATTTCTTTTGAGGGGTAGGAAAAGAGCTAGGCAAAAAAGAAGTGTTTTCTGAGGTATTATTTGAAAGACTCAAGAGAAAACATCTATTTCTTAGGCTTCACGCAGCCTAATACTCAAAATAGATGTCTCCTCCTGAAAAACCTGAGTAGTTACAAGGATTCTATTATTTTTGAAGACTTTTTAATCATATTATAGAGTTGCTGGTTACCGCAGAACAACCAGCAACCAGCAACCAGCAACCAGATATCCCTTGAAAAAATAATAAAAGCAATACCATGAAAATTTATAAAGAAATAACACCTTTGAATCCTGAAGACATATACACTATAGCTAATTATCCAAAGGCAACCTTTGATTATCCATTGCATAATCATCCTGAATATGAAATAAATTTAATCATGAAGGCTTCTGGAAACCGAATAATAGGAGATAAAATGGAAAAATATCATGACATTGATTTAGTCTTATTAGGTCCCTATTTAAATCATGTTTGGGATGATGCGGATACGGATAAACAAAAGTATCCGACCACCCATACAGTAGTTTTGCAGTTTGGAGAAAATTTATTTCAAAATAATTTTTTATCCAAAAGAGCTTTTCGACCAATCAAGGCAATGTTGGATTATTCTGTAAGAGGCATAGAATTTCATGGAACAACGAGAGCAGTCGTCATGAAAAAAATGCTAGAATTGGTGAATATGAAAGCATTTGAAGGCGCCATTACCTTTTTAAAAATTCTACAAATTTTAGCGACCTCTCATGAAAATCGCTTTATTGCAAGTATTGGTTATGCGTCTAAAAGATTTTCTCCAGAGAGCAAACGTATGGATCGAGTGTACGAATTTATAATGAATAACTATCAAAAAAAAATTACTTTACATCAGGTAGCAAACATAGTAAATATGAGTGACTCTACATTCAGCCATTTTTTCAAAAAATCTACCAAGCGCAGTTTTTCTAAATTTCTGATAGATACTCGCTTAGCACATGCCTGTAAACAACTCATAGAAACACAAGATAGTGTTAGTGAAATATGTTTTCAATCTGGATATACTAATCTCTCCAATTTCAATCGACTATTTAAAAAATATAAAGGCATGACACCAGTAGCATATCGACAACAGTTACGTTATGAGTTACCCACAGTACCAAAGCGGTTCGTGTAGTTTTTACACTAATATTTTTAACTTTATAGCAGTTTTATGGTATTTTAACGCTAGAAACTAATACTTTCTTTTAAAAAAATATAATAATTTACTAATTGTTCCTACATTTAACCAATTGAAAAAAAAATTATATTTGAAGAGAATCTCTTTTTATAAAATTTTTAAGCGCTCAAATAGGTAAAAAATCCTTTTGATGCTGAATCAATAAAACAATTATTTAGTTTCATACAATTCAAACCTACTAACCTAATGTTAGTAGGTTTTTCAGCGATTAACAAAATGACCTTTAATAGAAAATTTAATCGTACTATCCATTCGGTTTTTAACTGGAGAGAAAGACATTTCTTCTTACCCTCTCTTACATCAATATTTATAGACTGATTTAAATGGAATTGGTGATTACCAATACTATTAAATCTATGTCTATTTTGTTCTTTGATTTATGATAATAATAGAAATGCTAATAGCATTATTAAGGGTTTTCTTGTAAAAATAGAAATAGCCCTTGGTAGCTTGATTTCTTTGGGCGTCGAGCCCAAAGAAATCAAAAAGGGTTTTTACAAATATTGCCATTTAGTTTACTCCGATGAATCGGAGTAAACTAAATGGCAATATTTGTTATACTCCGTGACATTTTGAGGATTATAATTTTTTATAAGAAAACCCTTTAGCATTATTAACATTTCATTAAATAAAAAAAAATCTTTTCAAAGGAAGCGAAATTATATTTCTAATCGTTCAAAGAAATGATATTTCAAATATTATTCTGAATAATCTACAATAATAAGCGGAAACTATCGGCTAAAAACTTAAAAACAAAAAAAAAATACACATTTACATTCTACCTATAAATAAATTTACTAAATTTGACAACTCTAAGATTTAACACTTTCTTAAGAAATAGATCGATTAACTAAAAATGCTACCAATTAAAAAATTACCCTACCAAATTGATACACTTAAAAACTATCTAGTTTATGTTTTGATTGAGAAGTTAAAATAACTAATTCGACTTTTTTTTCATCATACGAACTAGCATATTAATCACAAAACTTGATACCGTTGGATACTTATCTTTTAAGTACATAAGATTTAAAAGTAAAGATTTAACATTTAAGTTTTTTTATTTATTAAAATCACTAGTTTAATTTAAAATCAGCTTATGAGACAAAAAGCATTACGTATGTCTTTAAATTGGCTATCAACTAGCCTTGTCGC
>CAZXYA010000141.1:0-18013 GCA_964644655.1 uncultured Saprospiraceae bacterium
CCTTTGTATCTAGTTTTTAGCTACTTTTTTAAGGTACAGCGTACCGACCACCTTTATAAAAAAGTGTAAAATGTGGTCGGTGCGCTGCACCATAGGGCTTGTTTTCCTGTACTAAACCTGTCCCGACCCTTCGGGATGATACAAATGTAGGCGGTGCACTGTACCTTGCTATCTTTTTGCGGTCAATATTTTAATTCATTCCTATGTTAATAAAACAAACAGTCATTTTTTTATTAATTTCCTTAATAGGATTATCTGCTTGTAATAAAGAAAGAGAAGTACTCGATTTGCCTCCTGAAAAAACAACAGAATATATTTTTCTAGGCCATATTTACAGCGCCTCCAATAGAATTGATCCAAGATTAGAAACAATTGACTATAGGGCTTATAAAGGGGTTTGGCTAGGTGGTGATTTATGCGCAGAAACAACTAGAGAGCGAGCAACGATAGATTACTTAGATGATATATTCGATTTAGGAAGTGAAAATACGCATTGGGCAGTAGGTAACCATGATGTACGTAATGGCAATTTGGATTGGATTCGAACGGCGACTGGTCGGAAATTATTCAATGCTCAGACCAAAGATGGCATCACGATTGCTACTTTTGATACCAATGTAGGACATGTCAATGGTAGAGCCGCTACCTGCGAAGAACGGGAAGAACAAGCTGATTTTCTATTAAATCTGTTGGATACCTTACAAGCTTCTAGCCACTTAGTTTTGCTGACTCATTGGGTCGTTTGGGGTCAAGTAGAACCCAATATACCCTGCGCAGCTTTGGCAAATAATTGTATCAATGGTTTTCAATTTCTTTGTGGAAGCGGTGCATCTAGATTTCCTCCTTTTCTGTATGATAAATTAGTGGCTTTAGAAGAAAGAGGAATAGAAGTAATGGTCATTAGTGGAGATGGGGGCATATTTACCAAACAATTTCACCATGCAACCGAAGAAGGTATTGATTTTTTCATTTCTGGTTTCTTCTCTACTTTAGATCGAGACAACCCTCCTACGACGGTACAAGTAAATTTGAACCCAGATAGTGTTTTGATTTTTAATCACCAGATAGAAGAACAGCAATTAGATTGGAAATTTGTACAATTAGATGAATTAGTAAATCTATAAAACAAACAAAAGTCATTTATAAGTGTTTGTGCTTAAAAGTAGATTTCTATAAAAATTTCCTCTTATATTTGCAGCCCAAATGATAGTTTCACAGTAAAACTTATCATTACACAATTCACAGAAAAATTATCATTTCAACAATATGAGCTTAATAGAATTAAAAGTACCTACCATTGGCGAATCTATCACCGAAGTAACCCTATCACAATGGTTAGTTGGCAATGGTGATTATGTTAAATTGGATCAACCCGTTTGTGAATTTGAATCAGACAAAGCTACTTTAGAATTTCCAGCGGAAGTTGAAGGGAAGTTAATCTGGGTAGCTGCTGAAGGGGATGATTTAGCTATAGGAGCAGTCGTGGCAAAAGTGGATACAAGTGTAACCGCTGGAAATGAAGTATCAACCGCACCAACAGCACCTGCTGCAACTACTGCACAAAAAGATAATACACCTGCATCTACTAGTAGTGGCGAAATAAAAATAGTAGAAATGAAAGTGCCTACTATTGGAGAATCTGTAGCAGAAGTAACTTTATCTCAATGGTTAATCGGCGATGGAGAAATGGTTAATTTAGATGATCCAATCTGCGAATTTGAGTCCGATAAGGCGACCTTAGAATTCCCAGCCGAAGCAACAGGGAAATTAATACATGTCGCAAGCGAAGGAGATGATTTAGAAATAGGAGCGCTAGTGGCTAGAATAGAAGTTGGAGCAACTGCTACTGCACCAGTTACGGTCGCTGCAAAAGCAGCTACAACTCCAACGGCTACTACGACTTCAGCAGTTTCAGGACATCCTTCCCCAGCAGCAGCTAAAATAATGCGAGAAAATGGCTTGGCTGCTGGTAGTGTTAGTGGAACAGGTAGAGATGGTAGAATAACTAAAGAAGATGCTGTAAAAGCGGCCACTAATAAAGCGGCGACCCCCGCACCAGTTGTGACGCCTAGTCCAAAAACTGCTGCGCCTGCGAAAAAAACACCAGTTATTAGTGCAGGAGGTGGTAGAGGAACAGAGCGTAAGAAAATGAGCCGAATGCGGCGAACGATTGCTAAAAATCTATTAGCGGCAAAGCATGAATCTGCCATGTTAACTACCTTCAATGAAGTAGATTTAACGAATATCATGGCTTTAAGAAAGAAATATCAAGAACAATTTGTCGCTAAATATGGTGTTAAATTGGGCTTTATGTCTTTGTTTTCTAAAGCTTGTGCCAAGGTGTTATTAGAAATGCCTGATGTAAATGCCATGATTGATGGAGATCATTTGATTTATCACGATTATGCAGATATTTCAATTGCTATTTCTACCCCAACAGGTTTAGTTGTTCCACCAGTACATAATGTAGAATCCTTGAAATTTCATGAGGTTGAATTAAAAATAAAAGAATTAGCAGGCAAAGCGAGAAGCGGAAAGTTGACTTTGGATGAAATGAGAGGGGGGACCTTTACGATTACGAATGGTGGCGTTTTTGGTTCTATGATGAGTACGCCTATTCTAAATAAACCGCAATCTGCTGTTTTGGGTATGCATACCATTCAACAACGCCCAATGGCAGTTAATGGGGAAGTAAAGATACGTCCAATGATGTATTTAGCCTTGTCCTACGATCATCGAGTCATAGATGGTAGTACATCTGTTACTTTTTTAGTTAAAGTGAAAAATTTATTGGAAGATCCTACGACCTTGCTTTTGGATTTATAATAGAAGACAGACCGTAAACTGTCAGAAGCCAGATTTTAAACCTATCTAGCTGCTGACAGTTTATGGTCTCACCTCTGACCTCTTTTAATTATTGCCCTGATGGAATCTCTTCTACTTTCACTTGGGAAAAAATTCTAGCAAAATAAGCTTGTCCCGCAGGCGTAATTTCATTTGCATAAGCTGCTTTTCCATTTTTTTGGAAAACAAAATAACGGCACTTATCATTATAATACATATCTACTTCTGCTAATAATTCTCCATTTTGTTGAAAAAATATCCGTCCTGTCGCTTTACAACTCTGATCTATTTGAGCAACATTTGTGGAAACAAAGCCTACCATTTTCTGAATATTTGTTTTATTATTCACACTCATACTAAAATCTACATCATAAAAAATGATGTCAATAAAGTCTGCTCCTTCATAAATAACTTTCATTTCTTCAAAAGTGATGCTAGGTAAGGTAGAGACTTTAACGTCTGTCGTCTTTGTTTGCCACATTTTTTCTTTAGACATGGCTCTTTTATCATCAGCCTTTTCTCCGCAATTGGAAGAAAATATGCCAATACAGCCTAATATTAAGATATATAAAATTTTATTTTTCATTGTAATACGATGCTATTTCTTTAATCCCAACTTTTCCACTCAAAGTAGGGTTTAAAATTATTTTTTGAGAAAAAATGATTAGAGGACTGTACGTTTTTGAAAGATTAAAGATACTAGATAAAGTTAAATTTTCAATCTTCAAGTTCAATTTTTCAAGTTTACCTCAGTTTTAGAGGAAATTTTGAAGTTAAATTTGCCATTGAATTTTGAGGTTGAAGGGTAGTATTAAAAAACATAAGTCCCTCCAAATGTAAGAAAAAAGCTTAGCAAAGAATTGGCATTTGGATTATTATCTTCATTTCTAAATAATAAATTAATAGACCGAGTATATCTTGCATAGAATCCTACATGTGCATTCGTATGGAAAGTAATGCCTGCCAACCAACTAAAGTCATTTTCTCTCAAAAAAGGTTGGGTCACTTCTAATGCTGTATTTTCAAATTCGCTTCCAAATAAGCGTCCATAGGATAAGCCTGCTTGAAAATGCATTTTATGATAATCTTCGTCCTCCTGATACCAATCTTTAATCGTATAAATAATTGGTACTTCGATGTAATTAAGCTTAATGATTTTTTGTGGAATGGTCATCCCATTCAATACTTTAGTTCGACTACCTCTTTGACTAAAGAGAATTTCTATTAAAATATCGGATTTGGGGCTTAATATAGTGTAAGCTCGAACACCAGTGGTTAATCCTAATTTATTAAATTCGGCAGATTCATCTCCGTTAATTTGAGCCGCTGTCAAGCCTATATTTAAGCCCGCTTTAAAGCGTTGTTGGGCAAAATTATTCGTTTGATTAAAACCTATAAAAAGGGTTAAGCAAACTATTCCTTTAAATATTTTTAAAAATTGCATCAAAATATGGTGAGTGATTGAATTGGTTGGTTTATTGTTCTATTGAGGTATCTAAAAATTTAATAGTTGCTCCTTGTTGAATCGTTCCTCCTCGGATTACTCTAGCTGTAATTCCTCCATGCCCTCGCATTGCGTTATATCCTCCAGGTCCAAGATTTTCTTCCATTCGAGAACAAGGTTGACAGTAACCTGTCCCTTCTAAAATTACTTCCTCCCCAATGGTAAACTGCTTATTTTTTAGTGCTACTAAATTTAAACCCGACACGACAATATTTCTTCTGGTCAAAAATGGGTTGATAGATGTAGTTTGTTGCAACAACCCCGCTACTGCTTGTAGGTGTTCTGATTGGATGAGGGTAACTTGCCGCTTCCCTTTTTTGGAAGCATAGTGATCATCAACTAAACCTTCTTCTAAATTAATTTGAGCTGCTGACACTTCTACTAAGTCTGCTCTACGTTTTGGGCGTATGCCAATCCATTCGACCCGACCAATTTGTGGAATTGACCTTAATAGTTTTGACATATCAGATGTAGCCATGTGTATCAGTTAAGTGTGATGTGTTTCTTACAGCCTATCTTACAGCTTATAGAGTTGATCCCTCAATCCTCTGCCCATAACCCTCCGTTCTGCTCTTTTACTTCTGATATAATTGCATATACTTAGTAATATATTTTCCAATCATATCAAATTCTAGATTAACGACGGTGCCTATTTCGATCGTTTTAAAAATAGTATTTTCATAAGTATAAGGAATAATAGCCACAGAAAAGGTATCTCCTTTAGGTTCAACTACGGTCAAACTAACCCCATTAATAGTAATTGATCCTTTATCTACTAGTAACCATTCTGGCTTAAGGGCATATTGAAAAGAAAAATACCAACTACCTGCTACTGTTTCTACAGCAATACATTTAGCCGTTGTATCTACATGTCCTTGTACAAAATGCCCATCAAACCTTGCAGAAGCGGACATCGCTCTTTCTATATTAATAATGTCACCTACCTTAAGTGAACCAATACTCGTCCTATTAAGTGTTTCTTCAATAGCTGTGACAGTATGTTGTCCCTCGGATAAAGCAATCACGGTGAGGCAAACACCGTTATGAGCAACACTTTGATCAATTTTTAATTCATTGGAAAGCGGGCAACTGATTGTATAGTGAACATTCGTTCCTTCTTTTTCAATTTGCTCCACTTTTCCTAAAACTTCAATAATACCTGTAAACATGCTTTATGTTGGTTGTTGGTTGACGTTGGGAAATAAACAGTTAACCTAATAAAAAAAATTAGTACGCCGTTAAAAAAATCATGTTATTTTTACGTGTCCCCGAGCGCAGTTTTGCTGCTATTCTGAGGAATTTTAAGAGTGGGTTAATTTGAGGTTTCCATCGGAAAACTCAAATTAACCCACCCTTAAGAACCCCTTGTCGAGCTCCGATTTATCGGAGCGAGACAAATACCTAAAATAACTTTTTACACAATGTAATTGGTACTATGGTGAAAAGTAGAGATACACAATATATTGGATGGGGCTGTCTCAAAAGTTCTATTTGGTAACGGAAAATCTACATTTCCCGTTTTTTGAGACAGCCCTGTAAGTCACCGATATTTCATATCTGAATTATTATCGTCCTCGTATTATATGGATAGGCCCTTCTAATAAGTCCGTTTGTTCTACTATACCTATTACTCTTGTTTCAAAAACTCTACAAACATAAAAATAGACCCCATCTTTAAGATTTTTACCTTCTAAGTTGGTACCATCCCAATTAATATCAGGATCATTTGTTTCATAAACTAAGCCTCCCCAACGGTTGAAAATCTTTAATTCTATTCTATCAATAAAACGATAAGGAAAAGGTTTAAATAATTCATTAGTTCCGTCTCCATTTGGGGTAAAAGTATTCGGTAAAGTATAGGAAGGGCAATTATCTACACAAACTTCATTACTAAACGGACTCTCATTTCGATTGGCATCTACCGCCGTTACCGCATAACAGCCTGCTATGCCTAAATCTGGTTGATGTTCATAAGTTGTTTCTCCCGCGAAAGTAATGGTTTCTATTAATGCAAACTCCCCTCCTTCTGTAGGCGTAAAATAGATATTGTATTGTTCCACATCATCTACATCTTCACAGACTTCATTAGGATTGGTCCAAGAAAGGTTGTTGATGAAAAAGTCAGGATTTATTTCTCCTGTCGCATTATCACAAATATTACTAACCGTTAAAGTTGGTGGACAAGGTGGTATATTATCACCTGGAACAGAACAAACTTCTTGTGAAAAATTGAGCAAAGGAGAAATAATTCCTTCAATTCCATAAGTACCAATACTTTCTATTTTATAGCAATATTCTATTCCATTTTCTAAGCCAACATCTTGAAAGGATAAAGTTATGGACGTACCTATGGAATCAAAAAATCCTTGGTCATTTTGTCTAAAGATGGTGTATTCAAAATTGTCCCAGGGGACCATTTCTTCCCAGCTTAGGTTTACTGCTTCATCAGTTGGGCTTGCACCTAGAAAAACGGAGGCTGCTACATTTGTCTCTCCCAAAGGTTGATTATCTCCATTGACAAAAAATTCTACCTTATAACTATAAGCATTCTCTGCCGTGTTTAACCCTTCATCTAAGAAAGTAGTATCATTAGCTGTACTAAAGAATGGACTTTCAAAATCAGCACCTGGGACTGCTTGGAAATTGGTCCCATTTAATCCTTCTGCTCTCAATAATCGATACCTATAAGGGCCAGGATTTAAAATAGTATCTAAGTCTATAGCGGATGGTTTAGTCCATGCTACGTCTATGCTTCCTGTATTGGCATTCGTCGTGGCAACACTTACCCTAGTAATCAAGGGAACATCCATGCTTAATTGTACACAAGCTTCTTCTGAAGGTAAACTTTCTACTCGATTAAAAGGATTATTACCTGCTGATAATTGCGCAAAATTGGCTAATATTCGATAACAGTAAGTTCTTCCTCGCTCTACATCCTGATCGATAAAAATATATCGACCATCTTCTATATCATTGATTAGTCCAACCGTTAATCTAGTATAACCCTGTCCGCCTAAACCTGGGGTGCAAGTATCTATTGGAAATTGATTGCTTCCCAATCTTCTCCATACAGAAAATCCTTGAAAATAATCGTCAGCTGCATCTTCACAAACATAAGGACTTTCCCAAGTCACTCTAATTTCTTCTGGTACAGCAACTGCTTGAACGTCCTCAGGAGGGGGGGCAACTACCTTGATTAATACCGTTTCTAACGTGGAGAGAAAACTAACTTCTCCTCGATTATCCACTATTTCTTTATTATCTGTTGATCTAAAAACAACTTGGTATTCTTGATCAGAAATATGTTCACAAGTGGTATTCCAAATAAACTTCCCTCTAAGTGGCTGAGGTTGGTATCCTTGAGCTACTTCCAATCTAGCAGGGCTAATTTCTACTTCGAAAGGGCCACCTCTTGCAGTCAAATCGACCAATTGTAGCGGCATATCAGGATCCGTTACGACCACGTCTAATTCTAAGGTTTCTCCAGCAATGACACAGATTTCTCGAACAACATCAATCTCAGGCGGTTTATTATCACAATCTCCCTCAATCAATATTTGCATATCTCTTATCATGGTATCAATTGGGATTCCTTGACGATATTCGACGATGATAAAGGCTATATTATATTCTCCTGCTCTCTGAGGTGCTCGCCAAATAAATTCTCCTGTTATGGGGTCTAAAGTATGGTTATTATCTGGTCCTGGATTAATATCACGTGGTAACAGATAATTAGGTACTTGTATACTTTGCCCTGATTCTTCGTCGATTCCCCTTAATGGAGTAATCAAATGATAAGATAAACTATCGCCATCTACATCAAAAGCATTTGGATTATGGATAAAGGTTTCTCCCACACAACCAATATCAACAGGAGGCTGTAATAGCCTAGGCGTACTATTGCTCCCTTCAAATTGAGGATTTAGTAGCGTATAAGTCGTTTCTAAATGAAACTCTACCATATCTGAGTTTGGAGGATTGACATTTAAAATCTGACCATTTCTATTGGGATCCGTCATTGATAATTTGAAGGTACCAATTCCTGGATAAACATGAAAAGCCATGTAAATATTAACTTTAGTGTCGTTAGGTAGCCGTTCACCAGCAGGAATACCGTTAGCAGCATTCGGGCCATTGATTCTAACCAAGACATCACAACTTCCATCTCCCCAACATAAAGTCAAACTATCCCGATCCGCTTGAATACTAGATGCTTTGGTGTAAGTTGTAATCATCGCTTTAATGGTCAACGCATCAATTTGTTCTACCGTAATTTCTCCTGCACGATTATGTGTAGCAGCAAGGTCTGATAGTCCAAAGAAAAACAGCCCTACAGTTAATAAAGTGGGCAAGAAAGAAGCATATTGTCGAAGCATAGTAGTTATTTTAATAAATTGTTTTCTCTTTTTGACTTTTCTTAATAGAGTAATCAAAAACATAAAACAGTTGTAAAACTATGAAATCTAATAGGGATAGTGGATTTTTTCTTGAAAAAGTTGGTCGCAGTCATAGCTAAAACGAAAAAAAAGGGAGCTTAGTTTTAGAAAAAAATCAAGTAGGGATTTATTTCCAAAATTGTCGTACAAAATTAGTATTTTTCGGTTTTGTTTCTTTCCTGCGAATTTGTTGTCTAATTTAAAACTTGATTAAGGCTAAATGAGTAGGTATAAATTTAAAGATCTAGCGTTTTCTCAAATGGGATTTTTTGATAAATTTTTCGGTTCAGCAACAGAAAATGTATCTCAACCAACTATTAGTTTTGGTCGATATAGTGATTCTTACAAAAGTAAGGAACAGTATGCTGCATGGGAAGAATCTTTAGATTTATTTGAAAAACAAGAATACTTAGCGTCTTTCAAAGCTTTCTTTACCTATTTAAGAGATGCCAAAGAAAAAAATGTCTCCTTTTCGGAAGAAAGAGGGGACATACAATTTGAACTTATTCAGGGTTCTAAAAAAATAATAGGCATAGCCAATAGAAAAAAAGTAAAAGCAGAGGCAAAAATAGCCATTACCGAAACATTAAATATTGGCTTTATGCGACGCTTAATGGAGGAGAATTTTAAAATGAGGTATAGTTGTTTTGCCCTAGATGCAGATAATGACATTACGATTGTTTTTGAAACCAATGTTTTAGATGCTTCTCCTTATAAATTATATTACGCGCTGAAAGAAGTCGCTACTAAGGCAGATAAATTAGACGATTTATTAATTGATGAATTTGATGCCTTACATCATACGGATGAATCTTTAATAGAACATGCGACTACAGCAGAAAAAGAAACAAAGTATCAGTTTGTTATTAAAGAGATTGAGGAGGTGCTGGAAGAAATAGAAAATGGTAAGCTCAATACCCATCAATATCCAGGAGGCATTGCCTATCTTTTATTGAATCTTAGCTACAAGTTAGATTACTTGACCGTACCTGAAGGAATGCTCATGGAGACATTAGAACGCATTCATCGCCTTTATTTTACGAAAAATAATAAAACCAATCTTCAAAAAAACGCCACACTACAAAAAGAGTATCAACAATTAGTAAAGCAGCCAAAAGAAGATTTCTTTAAGGGCATGTATCAAGTGAAAACTTCTTTTGGTATCACGAAGCCTGTTACCCACGATCGAGTGGTCAGTTTCATTGATGGGGAATTAAATCAAATGGACTGGTATAATGAAAATGGGCACTTCAAAGTAGCGATGGCGATTCCCGGTTATATTATTGGCTATTGTTTATTTAATTATGCGATTCCAAAACCTGATAAAGATTTGTTCTTTCTCTATTATCAAATTATGTATAGTGCATTTTTTGAGCAATTAGGGTTTACCTTAGGCTTAGTTGACCACAAACAACAGACCTTTAATAAAAAAGGAATCAAAAGAGCGATTAAAGAAATCGTAGAAGCCAATAAAGAAAAATATCCCAACTTATCTCCAAATATTAATAGATTGTCTTTTGATGGGCAAGTAAAATTTGCCAAGTCTTATCTGACAATGGTTCGCAATTTAGATTTGACAAAAGTAGAGTAAATAAACTAGTTGCTGGTTACTAGTTGCTGGTTGACCAGAAAATTACAACTAGCAACGTAACCAGCAACCAGTAACCAGCAATAACGTGAAAGAAATCATAGAATTATACCGCAATGTAGTCATTCAGATTGCAACGCCTTATAGCAAAGGGACGGGATTTTATATCAAGGAATATCATCTAATTGTAACGAACGAGCATGTCGTTAGAGGAAATAGAGAAGTCGTCATAGATAATAGTCAATTTGTTCGACAGTTAACTAGCGTTCTTTTTGTTGACGCGATGCATGATTTAGCCTTTTTAGCAGTTCCCAAAACAGTTACTATTCCATCTATAAAACTAGGGGATTTAGCAATGGTTAAAGAAGGAGATCATGCGATAGCAATAGGTCATCCTTTTGGCTTAAAATACACGACTACCCAAGGAATTATTTCTAGCACCCATCATCAACAGAATGATATTACTTATTTACAGCACGATGCTGCTTTGAACCCAGGGAATAGTGGTGGTCCATTATTAAATATGTCAGGGGAAGTAATTGGTGTCAATACTTTTATGATTCGAGATGGGGAAAATATAGGTTTTTCTTTACCTATTAATTATCTAAAAGAAACGATTCAAAGTTATCAAAAAGGACAAGGCAAATCTGGTGCTCGTTGTTTAGCCTGTTCTAATATAGTTTTTGATACGGGGAAGGTGCAAAAATATTGTCCGCATTGTGGGGCGAAAATTACGCTACCAGCTTATGAAGAAAACTATGAACCCTTAGGCGTTAGTAAAACAATCGAGGAATTATTGACCGCTACAGGACACGATGTGAAATTATCTAGAAGAGGACCAAATAACTGGGAAATCCATCAAGGAAGTGCCAAAATAAATATTACTTATCACGAAAAAACTGGCTTGATTATTGGGGATGCTTTTTTATGTAACCTCCCAAAAGAGCATATCGGACCGCTCTATGAATACCTCCTAAAACAAAATTACCTAATTGAAGGATTAACTTTTAGCGTTAATCCAAAAGGACAAGATATTATACTGTCTTTGCTCATTTATGATCGCTATCTAAATGTAGATACAGGCATTCAATTATTCAAACATTTATTTGAAAAAGCAGATCATTATGACGATATTCTCGTAGATGAATATGGTGCAATCTGGAAACAGGAAGAATAGTTGCTGGTTGCTGGTTATCTAAAAACTACCAACAACGGAAATCCTCCATTTTGACAAAAGAAAGGCATTAAATTGATAAATTAACAATTGATAAAATATGCTACTTAAGATTGACGTTAAATGGACGGTTTGATGATTTTTCAGCCTCTAAAATAGCCATAAAGTATTGATTCGTCAAGAATCTTGCACAAACAACTACTTATTTCTATTGCTAGACTCCGTTGAAAAGACTATCCTTGTATAAATTTTTTGGTTGTCCCTTATTGTTTGTTGGATTAACTTAATTTTTTACAAGTTTTACCAAATAACTTATTAGCATTTTCTAATCTCAACCAAGAATAAAGTCGTTTTAAACTATATAATACATGAAACAACTTAAGACCTTTTTACTCTTTTGTGCTATCATTTTTAGCTATTTGGCCGTTCAGGCGCAAGATATTCACTTCTCTCAATTTTATATGTCTCCTTTAAATTTGAACCCTGCTTTAACGGGGGTGATGAATAGCGAAGTGAGAGTTATAGGAAATTATAGAAATCAATGGGCGAGTGTTTTAAAATCTAATGCCTTTTCTACCTATTCGGCTTCTTACGACCAAAAGATTCCTGTTGGTAGATATGATTATTTTGGTATTGGTGGGACATTTGTGGGAGATAAGGCAGGTCAATTAGATTTTAAAACTTTACAAGCTAAAGTTTCTGCTTCTTATAGTAAACGAATGGGGGGGCATAGAAGCAAATCGCATTACTTAGTCGTAGGAGTAGAAGGTGGAGTTGCCCAAAGAAGTATCGACTTTACAAGGGCGCAATGGGCGTCACAGCATGATGGAGAGGGAGGATTTGATGGAACGCTAAGTAGTGGCGAAAATTTTTCGAATGATAATTTTATCTTTCCAGATCTTTCTGCCGGATTATTATGGTTTACCGTCTTTGATGAAAGAAGTAATTTTTATATTGGCGGTGCTTTTAGTCACTTAAATAGAGCGAACCAATCATTTGACCCAGAAACGGACTTACCCCTTTTTAGCAAGTTTACCGTACATGCTGGTGGTGAATTCATGGGCGGTGGAAAAATTGGTTTAGTGCCAGGGGCAGTCGCTTTCTTTCAAGGGCCTTCTTTCCAGTTGAATGCTGGAGCTAGTTTAAAGTTTTTGTTGAGCGATGGTAGAAGAGGCGATAATCAATCATTCCAGTTAGGGCTTTGGACCAGATTAGCGAATAGAGCAAGTCCTTTTGTGGATGATGAAAGTACTACTATTTGGGCAGATGCAGTCATTGTTTCTACCAGGTTTGATTACAATAATTTTGGACTTGGATTTAGTTATGATTTAAATGTATCAGATTTAAACCAAGCTAGTAATGGAAATGGAGCTTTCGAGTTTTCTATTATT
Organism: uncultured Saprospiraceae bacterium; assembly: GCA_964644655.1. Lineage (GTDB taxonomy): Bacteria > Bacteroidota > Bacteroidia > Chitinophagales > Saprospiraceae > JAFMDF01. The sequence goes on from CAZXYA010000141.1 coordinate 12,938, forward strand.
TATCATATCAAAGGAGAAGAAAAAAGAGATGTTTATTGTCCTAATTTTTAATAGAGCAGCAGCATCAATAAGTAAAAATATATACATAAAAAAGAAATACCCTGCTTTTAACACTTTAAAGTAGGGTATTTTTGTATATTTACCCCTAATAAGGAAATACTGACGTAGAACGTACACAGGAATCGACATCCTGATAAGAGTTACAATGAAAAAAATCCCTAAAAAAATTGTAAGGTAAATAACTTGTCAGAATAGAGAACAGAGAGTAGAGAAAAGAGATAGAAATCGATAGATCCTTTAATTTTTCGATAAAAAATCGAAAAATTGTTGGTAATCCTTAGTTGCCTCTTTTCTCTAAATAAAATGGTCTCTACTCCTGATTACTATCGTGGATTAATCTACTGAATAGTTATAAAGTAAATTTTGTAATTAATTTACCTACCCCCAGACATTATCTATTTAGACACATTCACTCACCAAACTCTTAGTGAGAAAACTGTAAAAGACATCTTAATTTCTGTCTTGATTTTGTCGATAAATCAAGCAAAGCAAGTTATCTTTTATCAAAAAAAAACTTAAACGAGATTTTAATTATGTTTGGAAGTAAAAAGAACAAAGAAACGAATAAGCATACGGATGCTGGTTCAACTACATCAAGAAGTGGTTCCCTAAATACCTTAGTAAAAGGAACAAGTATCAAAGGAGATATCAAGGCAGAAAGTGATATTAGAATTGATGGAAGAATTGATGGTACCCTAAGCTGTAGTGCAAAAGTGATTATTGGCCAGACAGGTGTCGTAGAAGGAGAAATTACCTGTTTTAATGCCGTAATAGAAGGTCGTTTTGATGGCAACTTAGTAGTCAAAGAAACCTTATCCTTAAAAGAAACCGCTATTATTAACGGAGATGCTTCTTACGATAAGTTGATTGTTCAGCAAGGTGCAGTTATTAATGCTGCCATTAAGCGAAACAATCCTTCTGGAAATAATGGTACTACTAATAATTTAAAAGTATCTAAAGAGATTGTCAAAAAAACAAACGGAAAAGTCATCGCCTAAAAAAGGAAACCCTAATGAGGTTTTAAAGTATTCGGGAATGGTCTTTCAAATTTTAATAGTACTAGTTATCGCCGTTTTTATCGGTCAAAAACTAGATGTCTATTTTGAATTAGAAAAACCACTTCTGACTGCTGCCTGTGCCATATTAGCATTACCGCTAGTACTTTATTCCATCCTAAAAGATTTACTGTAATTGGAGTCTCCTGCTTTTTATAAATATTTTACGATTGTTTCTCTTGGTACAGCTGTACTTTTGTTCGCATTGTGCCAATTTCCCCTACTCCAACCTTATTTATTCTTCTCCTTTATCAGCTTGGCGCTATTTATGCTATTAACATTAGCAATGTTTTTAGTAGGCGGCATCACGGCAAAAAGTAGTAATAAACATTTATTTACAACGGTTATTTTAGGATTTACTTTTGGAAAAATTTTCTTGTCTCTTTTTGTCGTCTTAGGCTATCATCAATTAGCACAACCTGCCTCTAAAATATTCTTACTCCCTTTTTTTATTGTTTATTTAATTTTTACCATTTTTGAGACTTATTTAATGATGCAAATTGGGCAGCATAGTAAGCCAACTACTTAAGAAGTCAGAGGTAAGACTGTAGATTGTCAGATTGTTCACTTCCTAATCTGTCCGCTGTCAATAATTTTAAAACTTCAATATCAACCTCAAATTCAACTTCAATTCCTGCAAGAAAGTGCTTAAAAATTGAAAATTGAAAATTGAAAATTAATTCCACTTATGGGACCATTATGGGGCATAGACTTAGGCGGCACCAAAATAGAAGGGGTCGTACTAGAAGATAGAGAAACGCCAAATGTGTTAAAAAGACTTCGAGTACCTACCGAACGAGAAAAGGGCTATGATCATATTATTGAACAAATCACTAAAATAGTCGAGGTTTTATCTATAGAAGTAGGTATTCGACCTCAAAAGATAGGCATTGGTCATCCAGGTTCCTTAGAGCCTTCTTCCCAATTAATCAAAAATAGTAATACCATCGTTCTCAATAATATGCCTTTGAAGGCAGATTTGGAGCAGGCCTTAAATATTCCCATTGAATTGGCGAATGATGCCAATTGTTTTGCTATTGCAGAAACAGCAATGGGCGCTGTCAAAAGTGCGATTCCTCAGGCAGAGGTCGTTTTTGGTGTAATCATGGGCACAGGCGTAGGTGGTGGACTCGTTATTAATGGAAAAGTAAGAAATGGTAAACAGGGCATAGCAGGCGAATGGGGACATAATTTTTTAGACGAATCTGGCGGTAAATGCTATTGCGGGCTAACAGGCTGTAATGAAACCATTTTTTCAGGTATTGCCCTAGAAAAATATTATGCTTCTATTACGGGCAAACGAATCAAGTTAAAGGAAATAGTCGATCTACATTTAGCCAATCAAGACGAAGTAGCGACCATGACGGTTAAACGCCTATTAAAATTCTTTGGCAAAGCCATGTCTACTGTGATTAATATTGTCGATCCAGATGCAATTGTCTTAGGTGGTGGAGTGGGGAATATTGGTCTACTATATACAGAAGGCTTAAAAGAAGTAGAAAAGAATATTTTTAATCATCGCTTGGAAACGCCTTTTTTGAAACCTAAATTGGGCGATAGTGCTGGGGTTTTTGGGGCTGCTTTTTTGTGATTTCAGTAAGCTTTAGGTGTATCATGTGCGCTTAAATTACTAACTCTTCTATAAATATCTTTAAGTGCTATTGTGCAGTCAATGGAGTATAAATGAATGGTTTTATCTAAACCAAAAGCACTAGAAATGCGCCATAAATCTTCAGCTTCTTTGTACCAAGATTGAATTTTAGGGATTGTTTGCCAAACAATGACATATTCTCTAAAAGAAGGGAGGCTTCGATAACCTTCAAACTTTTCACTTTTATCATAATCTTTTGTAGATTTTGATAATACTTCAAAAATAAGAGAAGGATTAGTTACCATAGCAGTACTTTTTTCATGAAGCTCTTCGTCTCCACAAATTACCATACAATCAGGGTAAACACCATGATTAAACTTTGGAATGTAAACTTTTTGGTCGCTATTGAAAGTACTGCAATTTTTATTTTTTTTATCTAATTCATTTTCAACAACTCTACCTACACTATTGGCAATTTTATTATGATTAGGTTTACCCCCAGCCATTGCAACAATAGTCCCATCCCAGAATTCACTTTTATATTCAGCTAATTCCTCTAAGGCTAAATATTCTTCAAGTGTATATTTTTTATCTTCTATTTTTTCTATAGCACCCATTATCTTAAAATTAAAAAAGTTCTTAACAAATATAATATTTATTAAGAACTTTTACAAAGGTGGCGTTTTAAACCAAGTGTTTTGGATGGTTGCCTCTAAGTCAATCTATTTTAGGTTAACTATCCAATCATTCCTCATCCCCCAAATCACCCAACATATTTGCCAAGTAATCGTGAAAAGTAAATTGAGACTCAATATAATCTTTATTAATGACATTAAATTCTGCCAAACCATGCAGTACTAACTCCATGTAAGTATAAATATCCGCTTTTGCCAAATCTTCATGCTCTACAATCTTTCTTAAGCCAGCTACCTTATCTAAGGCTTTTTTATAATTTCCATCTTTTTCGTCGTTCAATAAATTGACACCATTTCCGCCAGAGAACCAAGCACGAATCGTACCATAGGGATCTTTTTCTCGACCTCGTTTTAGTTTTTCTGGGTTCGGAAATAATTCCAAGAATTCCTGTTTGATAGCGCTTCCAATTAGGTTCATCGCTACATTATAAGGGCCTTCTTGTTCCCCTTCATAAACTAATTCTACTTTACCTGTAATTGCAGGCACTATGCCCCAAAAATCGGTAATTCTTGCCGTTGTTTTCTTTTCGCCATTAATAAGCATTCTACGCTCTGCAGCAGATAATAAATTTTCGTAGGCAGAAATACTCAAACGAGCAGATACCCCACTTTTTTCATCAATAAACTCACTATCTCTAGCTTCGAAAGAAATTCTTTCTAGCAATACTTTTAATAATTCTGGTACTCGAATCGCCTGTTGCCCTTCCGTAATCGCTGCTTCTTGGTCCGTAATGATTCTTGCCGTCGGAATATCTTTGGGATAGTGTGTCAAAATTTGACTTTCAATTCTATCTTTTAAAGGCGTAATGATACTTCCTCTATTGGTATAATCTTCTGGATTTGCTGTAAAAACAAATTGTATTTCTAGAGGCAGCCTTAATTTAAAGCCTCTAATCTGCATATCTCCTTCTTGTAAAATATTAAAAAGCGATACCTGAATTCTCGCCTGTAAATCAGGTAATTCGTTGATGACAAAAATGCAACGATGAGAACGAGGAATTAGACCAAAATGAATCACCCGTTCGTCTGAGTAAGGCAACTTTAAAGTAGCCGCTTTAATCGGATCTACATCTCCTACTAAATCAGCAATACTTACATCGGGTGTCGCCAATTTTTCTACATATCGTTCCTTCCTATGCACCCAAGCAATAGGCGTATCATCGCCATGTTTGGCAATTAAATCTATTGCAACTCTAGAAATCGGGTTCAAGGGGTCATCATTTAGCTCACTTCCTGCAACGATGGGCATATATTCATCCAATAATTGCACCATCAATCGAGCTAAACGAGTTTTTGCCTGCCCTCTTAATCCTAATAAAAGCACATTATGTCTAGATAAAATGGCTCTCTCTAAATCGGGAATAACGGTATCATCAAAGCCAATAATACCTTTGAATACTTTTTCCTTTTTACTAATCTTTTTGATTAAATTTTCTCGTAATTCTTCTTTAATAGAACGAGAGGTATAACCTGACGCTTTTAATTCTCCAAGTGTTTTGGGTTGGCTCATGTTACTAGTTGCTGGTTGCTAGTTGCTAGTTTGAAGTTAAACTAGAAACTGGATACGAATTAGATAAATTAATTGCTAGTTTACTGACAAAAGCTGCATTTTAAATACCTTTCGTCTAATAATTTGACAGCTAAAGCAATTAAAACAGTTACAAGTATATAAAGT
>CAZXYA010000142.1:0-17967 GCA_964644655.1 uncultured Saprospiraceae bacterium
GATTAGTGGTGGTGCGGCAAGTTGTTGGACCTTGCATAATCTAGCCCCAAGAATTGTTCAACGCAATTTTGACCCAGGTTTTTATGTAGAACATTTTATTAAAGATATGGAAATTGCTTTGGACGAAGCTCGGTTAATGGACTTATCTTTGCCAGGCTTAGCTTTGGTACATCAATTATATAAGGGGGTGCAGGCACAGGGAAATGGGCGATTGGGCACACAGGCTTTGACTTTAGCTTTGGAACAAATTTCAGGAATAAACAATAAGAAGTAAATATGGAAGACGAAAAATTCTCAAATGTGTACTTTATATTCAATTTCTTGATAAATTCTACCCTACACTTCTTAAAAACGCCGCCTTCGGCGGCTAAAAACTGGGGTAGAGAAATAAGTTCTTAGATAACGGTCGAATATCTTTGTTCTAGTACTTATTAAATTTCTATTATTCATGAGTGATGAAGAACGAATAAAAAAATGGCGATTAGTTTTAGGCAAACATGCTGACCCAGAACAGACCGTCCATTTAGGCGCTGAAGAAACAGGTAAAGATGGGGTATTAGAAGCTTTGTATGATAGCGACAATCAACGTAAAGGAGGCTTAGGTAGCTCTTCCCCAAGAATCAATCGCTGGTTGGGAGATATTAGAAAATACTTTCCTAAGTCAGTTGTACAAGTGATGCAAAAAGATGCATTTGAGCAATTGAAGATAGAAAAAATGCTCTTTGAACCAGAGTTCTTGGAATCAATTGAACCAGATATTAATTTAATAGGCACCCTCCTTTCCTTGACCAAAGTGATGCCACAGAAGACAAAAGAAACTGCCAAAAAAGTAGTTCGAAAAGTAGTCGAAGAACTAGAAAAGAAATTAACCAATCCAATGCGTCAAGCAGTTAGGGGTAGCATCAACAGAGCCACTAAAAATCGACGCCCAAAATTAAAAGAAATAGATTGGCATCGAACGATTAGAGCCAACCTTAAGCATTATCAAAAAGATTTGGGAACAATTATACCAGAAAGATTAATTGGATATGGCAAAAAAGGCCAAGCCTTAAGAAAAGTAATTCTACTAGTAGATCAAAGTGGATCTATGGCAACCTCAGTAGTTTATGCAAGTGTTTTTGGTGCTATTTTAGCTTCTTTAAAATCTATAAAAACCCACATTATTGTTTTTGATACTGCCGTCGTTGATTTAACATCATCGTTAAAAGATCCCGTTGATTTATTATTTGGGACTCAACTAGGTGGTGGAACGGATATTAACAAAGCGGTAGGATATGCAGAACAGTTAATTCAAAATCCAACTGATACCATTATCTTTTTAATTAGTGATTTATTTGAAGGGGGGAATGAAAATGCTTTACTAAAAAGAGTAGCAACTATTAAAGCTAGTGGTGCACAATTGATTACGCTTTTGGCTCTGAATGATGATGGAGCGCCTGCATTTGATCGTTCTATTGCTGGTAAATTTGCCCATTTTAAAGTACCTTCCTTCGCTTGTTCCCCAGACCAATTCCCCGGTTTAATGGCTGCTGCTATTAAGAAAGATAATATTCATAATTGGATGGCTAGAGAAGGTATTTTAAATCAAGGATAACCATAATTTGCTTGAGTATGCTTATTCGAGCAAATACATTTAAGGAATGAATCATACTTTTCGAAATAGTTATTTATTTGCAACCATTCTTACGATACTTGGTGCTATTCTTTTTTCTACTAAGGTAATATTAGTCAAATTAGCCTACCAATACCCCATTGATAGCTTATCACTACTAGCTTTGCGTATGCTATTCTCTCTACCTTTTTTTATTGGAATTTTATTATTCAAAAAGAAAAACAAGACTGACTTGCCAATAGTCCGTTCAGACTGGATAAAAATGGCAGCGATTGGTGTTTCTGGTTTTTATTGTGCAAGTTATGTAGACTTTATTGGCTTACAATATATTTCTGCTAGTTTGGAACGAATGGTTTTTTATACTTATCCTACCTTAGTATTACTGATTTCTGCTATTGCCTTCAAACAAAGAATTTCTGCCATTCAATATTTAGCCTTATTTCTTTCTTATATAGGTATTGCTATTATATTTTCTGGCAAAATTTCTACCATAGGTAATAGTAATCCTTTGTTAGGTGCTTTTTTTGTATTTTTTGCTGCCCTAACTTATGCTATTTATTTAGTAGGCACAGGGAGATTATTACCTAGAATAGGAACACGTCGATTTACTTCTTATTCAATGATTGCTGCGGCAATTGCCGTATTGATACATAATACTTTAGTCAATGGAGTTGACTTATTAGAATACCCTTTAGCAGTTTATGGCATTATTTTATTTATGACAATTTTTGCTACAGTAATTCCTACATTTTTGATTGCTGAGGGCATTCGTATTATAGGTGCTAATAATGCCTCAATTATTGGCGCAATTGGGCCAGTTTCTACTATTATTCTAGCCTATTTCTTCCTTGAAGAACGATTATATCCACAACAAATGATTGGAACATTATTTGTCATTTCGGGAGTCTTATTGATTGCTTTGAATAAACGGAAGAAAACGCAATAAAAGTCACTTCTTTTTATAATCTAAAATATTAATCCTCTCTCCACAAGAAATTACATCTCGTTCCTCATTGGATGCAATAATAATCAATCGATTCGCAGCATACTTTTCTAATAGTTGATGAAACCAATTTACACTTTTTTCATCTAAGGTAGCTGTTGGTTCATCTAATAATAGCAAAGAGGTATCAGAGCAAATAGCCAAACCCAATTTTAGTCGTTGTTTCATTCCTGAAGAGAAAAATCGAATTTCTTTGTTCTTTGCTTTTTTTAATTCGGTAACTTCTAAAAATTCCGCCGTACTTAGATTATTAATAAATGGCTTAAATTGTTGGTGAAAATTAATAGTCTCTAAAAGGGTAAATTCTTCAATTAAATCAATATAAGGGGACGCAAAACTGAGGTGTTGATAAATCTCTTCATTATCAATCGGCTGACCATTTATTTTATAAGTAACCTTACCTTTTGTGGGAGATAAATGACCGGATAAAATTTTGAGTAAGGTAGATTTTCCGGAACCATTAGCACCAAGAATGGCATAGCGAGTAGGGGTAGCAAAATGTTGGTTAATATTTCTAAAAACCCAATCGTATAGATAACGTTTGGTAATATTATTTAGAATGATTTCCATTTAATTTATTTCCGTTTAACTGTCGAAACCCTTTGATAATTCCTCTATCTGATTTTTCTATAAATTGTATGATTTTTTTTCTTTCCGCTGATTTAGGCAATTGTTTTTTTATTTTTTTGATGGCTTGGGTCGTATTAAATCCTTTTACAAATAAAAAACGATAGATATCTTGAATCGCATTAATTTGTTCATTGGCAAATTTGTGTCTACGCAATCCTATAGAATTTATACCTGCATAGGAGATTGGTTCTCTTGCTGCTTTAACGTAGGGCGGTACATCCTTCCTAACTAAACTACCACCACCAATCATAGCATAAGCGCCAATTTTCACAAATTGATGTACAGCAGTTAAGCCACCAAGAATAGAGCATTCCCCAATTTCAATATGACCTGCAAGATTAACATTATTCGCTAATACCACTCCTTTTCTCAAAATACAATCATGCGCTACGTGCACATAAGCCATCAATAAGCAATTGTCTTCGATGATTGTTTTGTCATTTGCCTTAGTCCCTCTATTTAAAGTACAATATTCTCGAATGGTCACATTATCTCCAATTTCGATCATAGAATATTCTCCGTCAAATTTTAAATCTTGTGGAATAGCACCAACTACTGCACCTGGAAAAATTTTACAATTTTTGCCAATTTTCACCCCTTCCATGATAGTTACATTAGATCCAATCCAAGAACCATCCCCAATTTCTACATTGGCACCAATGGTCACAAAGGGTTCAATCGTCACCTGTTGACCTATCCTTGCTTTAGGGTGAATAATTTTTAGTCCTGTGGTACTCATATATTTTTTAACGATGAATGATAAACGTTTTATATTTGTATTAGTTCATCAATTTAAATTTATCATTCTAGTCACTTCTTTTTACAATCTGTGCGGTCAATTCCCCTTCTGACACAATTTTATTACCGACATAAGCCGTTCCTTGCATGTGGCAAATGCCTCTGCGTATGGGCGACAATAGTTCCATTTTTAAAATTAATGTATCTCCTGGAACAACCATCTGCTTAAATTTAGCATTATCAATTTTCATAAAATAAGTATCCCAACCCTCTGGTTCCTCCATCTTAGAGAGTGCTAAAAGACCTCCGCATTGTGCTAATGCTTCCATTTGCAAAACTGCTGGCATGACTGGATTATTAGGAAAATGTCCCGTAAAGAAAGGTTCATTCATCGTGACATTTTTTATCCCAACAACATGTGTGTCTGACAACTCAATAATTTTGTCTACTAGTAAAAACGGATAACGGTGAGGTAACCATTCTGCTATCTTTACCGCATCAAAAATAGGCGCCTGTGTTGGATCATATTTTGGCTTACCTTTTAATTTTCGCTGTTCCTTATAAAGGTCCCGAAGAATAGTAGCTAAACCAACATTTCCAGTATGGCCTGGTTGAGTAGCAATAATTTTCCCTTTAATTGGCTTGTTTACCAAGGCTAAATCACCAATCAAATCTAGTAATTTATGCCGACTCGGTTCATTCGGAAATTTTAATTTCTTATCATTTAGGATACCATCAGATGGATTTGCCTTTAATTTAGGTTGACCTAGTTTTTCGGCTAATTCATCTAATTTCTTTTGGCTAATTTTTTTATCTGCAAAAACAATCGCATTATCTAAACTCCCTCCTTGAATTAAGTTTTGATCAGCTAAATTTGCTATATCACTCAACATCACATAAGTACGACAAGGGGCAATCGCTGCTTTATAATCGCCTATACGATCCAAACTTGCAAACTGAGCATCAACTGCATTCGTATTAAAATCTACTAAGGTCTTTGCTTGAAATTCTTCTGAAGGCAATACTATATATTCGGCCCCTGTAGTTTCATCTTTATATTCTATAGGTTCATCGATAATAACAAAATCTCTAGCTAAAGTTTGTTCTACACGACCTGCTTCTTCTAATGTTTTAATAATAGCTACTGCACTTCCATCTAAAATAGGGACTTCTTCCCCATCAATTTCCATTAATACATTATCTAAGGATAATCCAACCAAAGCAGACAAAACATGTTCTACCGTTTGTACTTTTATTTCTCCTATACCGAGCGTAGTACTTCGATTAGTCGCTATAACTTTTGATGGATCTGCGGGAATTACCTTAGGTTTATCTAGATCCGTTCTTTTAAACTTAAACCCATGATTGACCGCTGCTGGATAAAAAGTAAGGGTGGTTGTTTTTCCAGTATGCAATCCTTTTCCTTTAATAAAGACCGATTTTTCTATAGTATGCTGGTTCATATTGGGTGACCGAGTTTTTTAAAATTAATTATCAAGAAGTCAGACAGAAAATTGAAATTTTCTGTCAGAAGTCAGACGTGAGGTAGATGCCGAATCTGACTTCTGACAGTTTATGAAATAAATGGTCTGGCTTCTGACTTCTATAATAATTGCTGTGTCAATGTTGAAATAAGTTGCGAAGTTACTAAAAGCTAGAGGCATAGAACAGGATAGGGAAGGAATTTTTTTTGTTTCTAGAAATCAAAAATAAAAAATAAAGAAGAAAACAATTACCTAATCTAGGTAGAGATTGGAATTTCTTTTATAATTTTGCACACTTTTAATTCACAAAAGTATTTTTCGTGCGTTATAGAAACAATTCATTCGCAGAAAATAAAAACGTTCTTTTTAAAATAATTTTCAGAAAAAATATAAAATGAGTTTAGAAAAACTAATAGTGGTAGGTGGAATAGCTGGTGTTCACAAAGTAGCCGCCAATCGAAGTAACGGATTGATTATCGAGAATTTAGATACCGGGAAGAAACGTTTTGCCCCATCTAGAAAGCATCAATTCACCCCCTTGGAGTCTATCACCATTTATACCGATGATGAGGAAGAGACTTTAGAATTGTCCAAGGTTTTTCAAAATATGTTTACTAATTTGGAAGAGACGCCCTTAGTTTCTCATAATGCACCTAATGATGAATTGAAAGCTTACTTTGCGAAAATTATTCCCAATTATGATAGAGATAGAGTTTATATTGGAGACATGAAAAAAATGGTCAAGTGGTTCAAATTTTTGAATGATCGTTCATTGATTACATTGGAAGAAGAGAAAGTTCCCGAAGAAACATCGGAAGAAACAACTACAGAAAAAACCGAAGAATAATTTTGAGTTACCAGTTACGGATTACTCCATTAGCAATTTGTAAGTACCTGAACAGAAATATTCGACACTTTTGTATAAGTAATGCCAATCAGGGGTAGAAATTGGAAGATGTCTGATTTTCAAATATTTAAATCATGGTGATTTTTAAAATCACCATGATTTAGGCGCTAATTAACTGATAATCAATACTGGTTTCTACTCCTGATTGGCGTAAGTACTTAATTGATAAATCATAGTTTATAAGGAATGCCGAAAAATAAACTACTGGTTGTCAGCACTTTTTTAATTTTAATTTGCATTTTAATTTTAATTGATTCCTAATACCCTATTTCAATCCTCTCCTTTTCATTTCTCTTACTAGTAATTCATACTCTCTATTCATATCTCCACTGATAGCAGAATTTTCTTGTGCTCGTCTAATTAAATAAGGAATGACATCTTGGACAGGGCCATACGGAACATACTTTGCAACATTATAACCTGCTTCTGATAAATTAAAGGTAAGATTATCACTCATTCCATATAATTGGCAAAAATTAAGATGAGGATGGTCTTTTTGAATATCTTTTTGGTCGATTAGGCTTGCTTGTAAGGCACAACTATTGACGTTATGTGTGGCATTGCAAAATCCGATATACATAAAATAATCCACACAGAATTGTATAGCTGTATCATAATCATTATCAGTTGCTTCCTTATTTGGTTGAATAGGAGAAGGTAAATTTAATGCCGCCGCTCTAGCTCGTTCTTTCTCCATATAAGCACCACGAACCAATTTAGCGCCTAATAAATACCCCTCCTTTCTGGCTTCTTCATAAGAATCGATTAGATATTGCAGCCTATCATGGCGATACATTTGAAAGGTATTATAAACAATGACTTGTTCTTTATTATAGCGCTTCATCATTTTCTTGGCCAAAAAATCAATGGTATCTTGAATCCAACTTTCCTCTGCGTCTATAAAAACACCTACTTTTTTATTATGCGCTGCATAACAAATAGCATCTAAACGTTTATTAACATTTTTAAATTCTGTCTTCTCTCCTTCTGTTAAAGCTTCTCCTTTTTGTATTTTTTCTAATAAGGTAAACCTAGAAATGCCTGTGACTTTCAAACTAATGACGGGTACACTTTTATGCTGTTCTGCAAAATCAATCGCTCGAATCATTTCATTCATGGTCCCATTAAAGTCCAACTCAGAAGTTTTGGCTTCTGCTCCATAGTCTAAAATAGTTAGGACTTTTTGATCGTATAACCTGTGGATAGTTGGTTGAGCGTCCAATAAAGTTGTACCGCCACAAAATTGCTCAAAAATAGTGTTTTTAATGGTTGATTCTACAAAAGGTAAGTTAAGATTCAAAGCAGCTACACCTATTTTCGAGCCAATATTAACCAACCAAGATTGGTTCATTACCTGAAATAAGCGTGTCATTTTTTTTAGTTGCCCATCTGTTTTACCAGAAAAGGCAATAGCTGTATTATTGAAATCTATTGATGCTTTTTTTTTCATTATAAATTTTCCCATTAGTCCGTATTTGGGAGAGTGTTCTCAGATTTATAAAAAGATCGCTAATTTGGAAATTAAATTCATGACAGTTTGAAGATATTGTCTATTATCGGTTAAGTTCGTAAAAACCGACAGTTTATGGATTATCTGTTGTCCATATCCGCCATGCTTCCTCTGCCTGCAAATGTAACATTTCTAAACCATTCCTAATTTTAGCATTATGATTAAGACCCATTTGCAAAAAATTTGTCACTTTTGGATTGTAGACCAAATCATATAAAAAATGCTGGTCTGTTAAATACTCGTAGGGTAAAGCGGGCGCTGAATCATAATTAGGAGACATCCCTAACGGAGTGGTATTGACAATAATTTGGTGGCTATTCAAACAATCTTTATCAACCCTATCATAGGTTATCTGCCCTTTTTTTTCGCTTCTAGATACAAGTTGTGTTTTTATTTCCAATTTATCAAGTACATATAATACAGCCTTTGCCGCACCACCTGTTCCTAAAACCAAAGCCTGCATTTCTGATAAGGGAACAGTTGCAGTAGCTAATAGTTTTCGTAAAGATATTTCAAAACCATAAACATCAGTATTATATCCCTTTAAGTGCCCGTTAGTAATCTTTATCGTATTGACTGCTCCTATTTTTGCTGCTTCTTCGCTTACTTCATCTAAATAAGGTAAGGCTTGTTGTTTATAAGGAATCGTAATATTAATACCTAATAAATTAGTCGTTGTTTTTATTAAGGTCGGCAATTCAGTAATGCTAGGAATTGGATATAATTCATAGTGATAGCCCTCAATTTTTTCGGCTTTAAATTTTTCTGCGAAATATTTTTTGGAAAAGGAATGAGAAAGAGGATAACCGATAAGCCCTAATTGATGTTTGATTGACATGCTATTACTAGTTGTCAGTTGTCGGTTGTCGGTTGTCGATTGCCAATGTAAACTGACCACCGATAACTGATAACCGACAACTGTAATATTTAATCTTCAGTTGTTTTCGTTCCTAATCGTTCAATTAAGAAAACGGATAAAAAACCTATAATCATACAAATAACGACTGCTAGGACAAAGGGTTCATTATCATATTGACTAGGCAAGACACTTTCTTCTATAAATGGTACTTCTTTGCCTTTGCTGTTTATTCTAGTAGACAATACATTTCGCCAAGGCCATAATTTATTTAAAGAACCTAACATAAAACCTGTAAGCAAGGCTAAAGTTGGATTTTTATAATTTTTAAAGGTCCAAGATAAAACCCTTGAAAAAGTCATTAGGCCCACTAAACAACCTGCTGCAAATGTACCCACAATCAATAAACTTTCTGAATCAAAAGTTTTTAATGCAGTTTTTACCGTTGGAAGTACAAAGGAATACATACCCATTAATAGCAAAATAAAACTACCAGAAATGCCAGGTAAAATCAAAGCAGAAATGGCAATGGCTCCTGATAAGAAGACAAACCAAAGTGCCTCGTTTCCTTGTGCTGGACTAGCCACAGTAATATAATAAGCAAGCGCAGTTCCGAGAACTAAAGCCATCATTTCTTGCGCACTCCAACCCTGTACTTGTTTGCCAATAAAAATAGCAGAACTAATAATTAACCCAAAGAAAAATGCCCATAACATTTCAGGGTACGTTTCCAATAAATGGGTTACGCCAAACACACCTACTACTACCCCCGTTCCCATACCAACTAATAACGTTACTAAAAAAGTACCGTTAATTGCAGACCAAACGCCAGTAATGCCTTCTTCTTTGAACGTACCAATTAAAGAAGGGTGAAATGCTTTGATGGTATTTAATAATTTTTCATAAATACCTGTTATAAAAGCAATCGTACCCCCAGAAACACCAGGGATAACTTCTGCAATGCCCATCGCCATGCCTTTTAAAGCAAGTGTTAAGTAAGAAGTATTATTTTTCATATTGTAAAAGTATATTTATTTCGTTGTTTACTTAAATTTGTACAAAGAGAATTGAGTAAGTACTGCGATAAAATAAATGAACAATTTTTTACCACAAAGTAACATAGAACACATAGTCCACATAGTTTTTTTGACGAGTATAGCTTAGTATTTACCATAAAGTAGTAAAAGCTCTTTTAGTTTTTGACAAATACTTTTCAGCTTGCATTTGCAAAATTGTTAACTTAGTTTTCTCTGATTACTTACAGCCTTCTTTTATGCGTATATGGAAGGAAGGTTACAAGAAAAAGAAGAAGAACTAAATCAATTATTTATTGGGTTATCCAATATGAAATTATTTATACATTTTTTACATCCTATCAATAAAATAGTGAGGATAAAGTAGTAAATTTGAGCCTGTACAGGGGAACATTAGTTTCCCAAAAAAATCTACTTCACAAGAAACTAAACCTGCCCATTCCATTTAGGCGAGTTCCTTTTATACCATAGAATATGACCACTACAAACGAAACGCCAACCAAAATAACCGACGGTACCTCCTACATTGATTCTCTTAGAGGAAGGGAGTTAACCATTTATCTTTTTGGCGAAAAAGTCGAGGATTATGTCGAACATCCGATGATTCGACCATCCATTAATGCAATTGCCGAAACCTATGAATTAGCAGTTCATGCACCAGAATTGGCATCCGTTATTTCTCCTTTTACAGGTGAATCAGTCAGTCGTTTTTTAAATGTTTGTACAGATGCTAAGCAGTTGGTTTTACAAAATAAAATGCAACGAAAATTAGGACAAATTACAGGCACTTGTTTCCAACGTTGTGTCGGAATGGATGCGTTTAATTCCTTGTATTCGGTCACTTTTGAAATAGATGAAAAATACGGTACAACTTATCATGAAAGACTAAAGGGCTTTCTGACTTTAATGCATCAATATAATTATGTAGTCGGTGGGGCAATGACAGATGTAAAAGGAGATAGAAGTTTAGCGCCCCATCAGCAAGAAGACCCCGATATGTTTGTGCATATCACGAAACGAACAAAAGATGGCGTGTATATTAGTGGCGCAAAAGCGCACCAAACAGGTTGTATTAATTCACATTGGATGATAGTGATGCCTACCATGCGTTTAGGAGAAGGCGACAAAGCTTATGCGATTACAGGCGCTGTCCCTGTGGATGCCAAAGGGATTACTTATATTTATGGTCGTCAATCTTGTGATACTCGCAGCATGGAAGAAGGGACAATTGATGTAGGAAATGCAAAGTATGGAGGTCAAGAAGCAATGGTCATTTTTGAAGAGGTGTTTATTCCCAATAAATATATTTTCATGGATGGGGAACATGATTTTGCCGCCATGTTAGTTGAGCGATTTACGGCTTACCATAGACGAAGTTATGTTTGTAAAAGTGGCGTTGGGGATGTATTAATTGGTGCCGCTGCCAATATTGCAGAGATGAATGGGATACCAAAAGCCTCTCATATCAAAGATAAATTAGTGGAGATGACGCATTTAAATGAAACCATTTATGCGACGGGAATAGCCGCTTCTTATCAAGGCTATGAAACGAAATCAGGCGCTTACATTTGTGATAGTATGATTGCCAATGTTTGCAAACATCACGTTACTAAATTGCCCTATGAAATTGGTCGATTGGCGCAAGATTTAGGTGGTGGTTTGGTGGCAACAATGCCTTCTGAACAAGAATTAAATCATCCCGAAATTGGTGGCTTAATTCAAAAATATTTACGAGGAAAAGCAAGTGTAAAAACAGAAGACCGTATGCGAATTTTACGCTTAATTGAAAATATGACTTTAGGCCGTAATGCGGTTGGGTATTTAACGGAAAGTATGCACGGCGCAGGTTCTCCACAAGCACAGCGGATTCAAATTGGACGAGCGATGCAGATGGAATATAAAAAACGTTTGGCTAAGATTATTGCGGGTATTGAGGTTGATGGAGATAAAAACTTGATTGTGGAAGAAGTTGGGAGTTATTTTGAACGGGTTTTTGCGGTATAAGTATTTTTCTTCCGTTTCCGTTTATTAACTAGTTTTCTTATCCAATTAGGCACAATAATCACCCCTACAAATAAATAAGCATAATAGGTTAGGCCTCGCCACATAAAAGCAATTATTAAAGAAATACCAACAGGGACATAATCACTTAAAAAGCCACCAAAAACGATTTCGGCAAAACCTGCCCCACCTGGAGTTGGAGAGAACGCCATAATCACAAACATGGTTTCTAATCTAGAGTAAAGTGCTGCTTGGGTCAAGAAATCAGTAGCCGTCGTATCTACAATGGCAATAATCAAACAGTTCAATAATAAAAACCGACAAGACCAAGCTGTTGCGGTAGATAGAAACGCGGCTATATGAAACCCCCATTTTTCTCGCTTCATTTCTGTGGAAGCGGTTATAATGTCTGTTCCTAATTTAGTAGCGCTTTTTTGATATTTTTTTAGAAAATTAAAACTAGTACCCCATTCAAAGAATCGTTTCAACTGATTAGGGTTGATAAATAAACCATAAAAAAACAAGATCCCATAAGTAGCCATTAAAGTATAAGCGCCAAAAAAAGTATATCCCCAGCCATCTAAATTAGCTAAATCCATTAAATTTGGTCGAATGATTTTAGGTCCAAATAGTAGAAATAAAATAGGGAGTGTGCCTACAAAAAAAATGGTATCTAAAATAGCGGTATAAATAACAATGGCAGTTGTCTTGGCTGCGGGTAGTTTTTCTTGTGCTAATACAAATAAAGCAACTGCAGATCCTCCTACACTTGTTGGTGAAACGGCAGAACTAAATTCCCAGATAAAAATTAACTCAATACATTTTCGCCAACTAAATTCCCGATTAGATAAAACACGTAGTCGATTCGCATAAGCGATATGTCGAACAATTAAGAGCGCAATAGACATCGCTACCCAAAATAAAGTATGCTGATTCCAATTAATTTTCTCGAAGGCAGCAGGATCAAATTGCTGCCAAAGCAAATAAATGACTACGCCAATACCTATTAATATAGGCAAGATTATTCTAGAAACCCGAATGGATTTTAAAACTTCTTGCTGATCTGCTGAAAAATCGTCTATTTGTTCGTCGTTCACTTATTTTTTAAATAAAAGGTAATTATTTAGCAGAGGGTTGGGGGCATAGGGCAAAGTGCTAAAAACAACAATATTTTCAAAGCATTGATTGTTTTAGCCCAAAGGATAAATTTCCAATAAGCTCTTATTTAATAAACGGTTGCTACACGCTCTAATCCCTCTGCTTAACAGTTACAAAATTTCTTTATAAGTTTATCCCTACTATATACCTAAGCTGTAATATTCGACACTTTTTGAATGTAATGAATCAATAAGTTTAAGGAGTTAATGAGCATAGTCTTTAGTCCAAAACACTTTGTTCATCTCATTTATTTCAAGAACTCATTTACTCATTACCTTCTTTATAAAGTGTTGTTTAATTTTGTTCAAATACTTATACCGGCGTAAAAATAGAACTATAGTTGACAAAAGTTTCTTTTAAGGACTAATTTTAATTGTATTCCTAATTACAGAAAAAGACTATAAAATGGAAAAAGTTTACTTTCACCTTTGTCTAATGGATAAATAATGCGTCGAAAACCGAATTAATGCTTGAAGAAGAAGAAGAATTAATAAGCCGGGCAAAAACGGGAGATACAGAGGCATTCCGTCAATTAGTAATAAGCCATCAAACACAAGTAAGGGCAACGGTTATCGGTATGTTAGGAGACACACCAGAGGCAGCCGAAGTGGCACAAGAAGTATTTATTCGATTTTATAAAGCGATTCAACAATTTAAAGGAGAGGCTGCACTAGGAACTTATTTGACTAGAATAGCGATCAATTTATCTTTAAATGAGATTAAGCGCAGGCAACAAAAAAGAAGATGGATGTCAAGTGTCGATACGACGGATTTACCTGTAAGAGCTGACGCTTCAACTAACCCTACTCGTTATGATAACCAAGAAGCGATACATAAAATGCTAAGTTTATTAGAACCCAATTTTAGAGCAGTCATTGTTTGCCGATTAATTGATGGATATTCTGTAAAAGAAACGGCGGAAATTTTAAATATTCCACAAGGTACTATTGCTTCTCGATTGAGTCGGGCGCAACAGAAATTAAAGGAAATTGCTAAGCGGTTGGATATATTATAAGAATCAAATCAAAAGTTATGAAAAAAGAATGGATGGATTTATTGGTTAAATCTTTTGATGAACAGTTAACAACGCAAGAGTCAACTATCTTAGCTGAAGCTTTAGCACAGTCAGCAGAATTGAGAGCAGAAAAAGTAGCCTTATTGAAGATGAGAGATTTATTTGCTAATTTTTCAGTAGAAGGGGATGAACAGTTTGTCAATAATGTAATGGAAGCCATTACAAGCGTAGAAATAATTGCTAAAAGAAAAATCATCCATTATTTATCTCAAATTTATCCAAAAGCAATAGCGGCTTGTCTGTTTATTTTAATGAGTTTTATCACTTATATTTATTTGTCAACTGGAAATTTAGATACAGAAACTTTAATTGGTATTAATGAATTAAGCCCCGATGAAGCCTACTCTTTTTTAATGGAAGAATAGAAAAATGTGGTTATGCGCCTAAAAATTTAAGCATATGAACTGGAAATCAATTATATCTATTATCGCCTTGCTAATTATTGGATTTGTAGCGGGTTTTATTACTCATAGATATTTGACCATTAAGGCGGCTCAGAAGATTGCCGTTTTGCGCAAAGCAAAAGGAATGGAAAATCGTTTATATGAGGTATTGGCATTAGATACGCTACAAAAAGAGCAATTATCCCCTATCTTCCAAAAACATTTTGCAGCACTCGCTCAGTTAAATAAGCTCCATCAAGAAAAGCGAGCCATTGCTATTGAAGAACTGAAAGCTGCTATTACTCCCAATTTAAATGAAAGACAAAAAAAACGATTTGATAAGTTTTCTAAAAGGTTAAAGAGAAATCACAATCGACGAAAGAAAACTCAAGGTAAAAAAGGAATTGGGAAGTAGTACTTTGTAAACAAAGTTTTATAAAGTTTTGCCGAGCTACCGCAGGCAGCGGAGGCAGAATTGTAACTTATTATAACGCTACTAATTTCCCATAACCCAAAGTTCTTCCCGTAACTTCCTCTTTAATTTTATAAAAATAGATACCTGTATTTAAATCATTTACGGAAAAATTTTTCTTGATGTCCGAATAAGTCTATATCTCCATCATTGTCATAATCTATAGCTCCTGCTAATCTACCTATTAATCCTTCTTCATGTAAACTATGTTCTTCAAAATTTCCCATTCCATCATTTTCAAACCAAAGTTGATTATCAAGAAAGCCACCGCCAATAATATCAGTATCTCCATCAAAATCAAAATCTATAAATTCAATTTTCTTACCACGAAAAAGAAAGGAAAAAGGAATAAGATTTGATGAAACTAACGTCGCTTCAGAAAATGCTAAATTTTCTGTTTGTTGATACCAATATAATTCCTGGTCTAGACTAGGAATTCCTGGGAATAATGGTTCTTTTTGAGCATCTGTAATTACTAAAATATCCAATAATCCATCTTGATTCAAATCCTCCAAAAACAAATCGTGTTGCAAAGTATCAGCGACTATTAAAACTTCTGGAGCTGCAAAATTACCACTACCATCATTCGCATAAAAAAGAACCTGACGCTCTGATAGAGCAACTATATCGCCATCATTATCCATATCAGCAATTTCTGCATCAACGATTTCAAACTTGCCAACTGTAATAATAATTTGAGCAGAAAATTTTCCAGTTCCATCATTCTGATACCAAGCCAATTTATCATCCTCTATAGAAGCAGACAAAATATCATTATCCCCATCACCATCAAAGTCTTCAGAAAGTACACTAGCAATACCACAAGTTTCGCAGTCAATTAATAGTTGTGGTTCGCTAAATTGAGCAGTTAGTAGAAAAGGGAAGCAAAGGGAAATAATTGATAGGACAGTTTTCATTATGTATTCATTTATTTGTTAGTACACAAAAATACTTTGTTTCACCTATTTTTGCAGTTATATCCCTCCAAATCTTATAATAATGTCAAAAAAACTTTTATTAGTAAGTTCTTACTAATAAAAGTTTTGATTTATAGTATGCCTTTACTATATTTGGTAAAAAATAATAGCTAAATTTTGAATAAAACTAAAAAACGCATACTTGAGACAACAATTCGACTCTTTAACAGAGATGGTTTTGCGAATGTGAGTTTGCCTCAGATTGCGGATATAGTGGATATTAGTTTAGGGAATTTGACCTATCATTTTAAGAAAAAGGAAGACTTAATTGAAAATATCTATGCCTTATTTCAAGAGGAATTAGCTATTATTACTAAAGACTATAAGCAATTATCGAATCTAGGAGAAATGGATGCGCAGTTAAGAGATTTTTATGAATTTCAACAACGTTTTCAGTTCTTTTATCTTGATTTATTGGAAATAGAACGGGCTTATCCAGCCATTGCAGCAAAGCACCAAAAACATATTGAAGGGCAAATTAATGGCTTGGCAAAAAGTTTTAATCATAATGCCATATTGGGAAATCTAGTAGAATATGAACGGTCTATAATTTATCAACATTTGGGACGACAATTTTGGTTGAGTACCGTCTTTTGGTCGATGCAATTAGCAGTAAGAGGAAAGAAAGGTACGGTGGATGAAATGACGCAAGCAGCTTGGTTATTGGTACTACCACATACAACAGAGAAAGGAAGAACAGATTTTGAACCTATTTTTAAAACAGAAAAAATAAGCTAGTTATGGAAGTTGTTACTAAAGAATTTTACACAATTGCAGTATTAATTGTTTTAGTACTGTTTGCTTTAGGCGACATCATAGTTGGTTCTTACCGCAATGGCAAGCGAAGAAAGGATGATTTAGCACAGGAAGCGGTAGGGTTTGCTCAATTAGTCACCTTAATTCAGCCAGGAGTTCTGTTTGTTTCCCTATCACTCACGGGTTTATTATTTCCTGATTCTGAATACCTTTATTTTGGAACAACCCTATGGATTGCACTCCCACTTTATCTTTTAGTAGATGATTGTTCTCAATATTGGTACCATCGTAAAGCACATGAATGGCCTTGGTTATGGAAATTGCATCGCTCACATCACGCAACACCAGAAATGGGGGCTTTTGCTACTTATCGAAATGCTGCTTTATATTATGCTTTCTTACCTAATTTATGGTGGGGTGGAATTTTTACCTACTTTGGTTTTGGACAGGCGGTTTTGATTGGTTTAATCCTAAAAAATATCGTCGTTATTGGGGCACATAGTAGCGTAAAATGGGATCAATTTTTATATAAAAAGAAATGGTTGCATCCTGTTGCTTGGTTTGTAGAACGGTTTATTTCTACACCTGCGACGCATTATGCCCATCATGGCAAAACAGCTAAAGATGGTATTAGTGACCCTAATGGTAATTTTAGCAATATGTTTTTCTTTTGGGATATTCTATTTGGAACGGCTATTATTACTCGTCAATATCCAGCAGAAATTGGTTTAGATAATGACCCGAATGATCCTTGGTATGCCCATTTATATTATCCGATTATAAAGTCTAAAAATAAAGAAAGTGAAATATCTGCTGGTTTCAAAAAGCAGTCTTATATAACCAATAAACCACTTAAAACAACATTAGAGGCTGGCAAACATTTATATTGTGTTTGTGGAATGAGTAAGGACAACCCATTCTGCAATGGCTCACATCATGGAACTGGTAAAAAGCCAATACTATTTGAATTGACAAAAAAACGAAAAGTGTCTATCTGTACTTGTAAAATGACCAAGACACCGCCTTATTGCGATATGTCGCATGAACAAATGGATATGCCTAGTGTTGGGACAGTTAAAAAGAAGAAAGAAGCGATTGGGGTATAATAGATATAACATCTCAAATTGTCAACAATCGAGATTTACTAGATGCTGAAAATTTAGCAAATCTTTAGATAACGATTATAGGGCATAAAATGGATTAAATCGATTCATTTTATGCCTTTTTATTTCAGTAATTTATCAAAATGATAAATTATTTTTAGTATCTTTGTAAAAAGCATACTATGTTAGTCATTAATCGAAAAACTAAGAAAGCAATTATTGCTGAGATAAAGCCGTTGACAGCTAAAGATTTCAAAAACATAAAAAA
>CAZXYA010000143.1:0-17802 GCA_964644655.1 uncultured Saprospiraceae bacterium
ATGATACAAATGTAGGCGGTGCGCTGCACCTTGCTATCTTTTTGCGGTCAATATTATAAAATAAAGAACACGAATGAGTAATAACACAGCCTGCTCCGATTTTTTCGGAGGATAGTTTGATTTAAAAAATAAAATATATGCATTGACCATTTTGCTCGTTACTTTTAGCATAATAATCGTTCTATAAAAAACCATCATTTTATGCGCTGTGTATTTCTCCAATTGTTTCTCTTTTTTTGTTTGCTAGGTTTAAATCGGTCTATACTTTTAGCACAAGTAGATTCTTTAAAAGTAGGAAAATATTACCAACAAGCCGAAGGTTTTTTACTCAAAGGAAAACCAGAAAAAGCCATAAAATCTTTTAGAAAAACCTTAACTGCTAATCCTAAATTAACTGCTGCTTGGAGAGGCTTAGGCACTAGCTACGAATTATTGGAAAGGTATGATTCTACGATTGTACACTATGAAAAAGTAGTAACATTAAATCCAAATTTTTCAAGAGTTATCTATTTTGAATTAGGTAGAGCGTATTATCGAAATGGACAATACCAGAAAGCTTTAACCTATTTTTATCAGTTTGAAAAATTACAAACCACCCCAATTCAAGTGTATGGTTTTAATGGCGAAAAAGAACAGCAATTTGAACGAACCTATCTAGCAGATTTACCCCAAACTATCCGAACTTGTAAAAATGCCTTAGAATTAATTAATTTTTCTACCGTCAACTACATCCAAAACCTCGGCAACACTATCAATACAGCTGATAATGAATACTTTCCTTATGTTTCTAATGACCAACAACTCCTCTTTTATACCGCTAGTGAATTTGATAACGTAAATAAAATGCCTTTGGATGAAAATCTATTTTATAGTCACGCTAAGAACGATTGGGAAAAAGGAAAACTGGCCAATAAATTAATTACGTCGCCTAAACATGAAGGCATGAGTACTTTTACTAGAGATGGCAGGACGATGATTTACACCGTTTGTGACCAAGAAGGGGTTATTGCTAACGGTTGTGATTTGCGCAAAGCCATTGTGCAAGGCGACTCCGTTATTACGATTGAGGCATTAGAGGGCATGGTCAATTCTGAGTTTTATGAAACACAAGCTTCTTTGAGTTGTGATGGTACTCAACTTTTTTTTACTAGTAATCGAAAAGGAGGTTTGGGTTTAACAGATATTTGGGTAAGTGAAAGACTCCCTGATGGCAATTGGGGAATCGCTAAAAATCTAGGCAATAATATCAATACTTCAGGATATGAAGAAGCCCCTTTTATCACCAATGATGGCAAAACCATATTTTTTTCTTCTACAGGTCATTTAGGCATGGGCGAGCAAGATATTTTTATGAGTCATTGGAATGAAAAAGGGTATTGGGAAGCAGCCATCAATTTAGGACCACCCATTAATACGGCTGCCAGAGAACTGGGCTTTTTCCTAACTTCTGATAATCAAACAGGCTATTTTGCCTCTGATAAAGCCGATGGTTTTGGCGGTATGGATATTTATAAATTCCAAATGCCCAATGAATTTGAAGTAGCCCCCACTACTTTTGTAGAAGGGTTTGTCTTGGATTCTATCACCAAAGCCCCCATTGAAACTTATATCCAAACAAATCTCAGAGGGCGAGTACAAACCGACAAAAATGGTCGCTTTTTCTTTTGTCTGCCTGCCGAAAAAAACTTGTCTATAGTTGTTCAAGAAAATGACTATTTTCCGCATCAAAGTAAACGGCTAATTCCCCAATGGGATAATAAATCCTTATATCCTGTGACCATTTATTTACAGCCTAGACCTAAAATAATTCCTCTTACTGATACTATTATTACACCACTTCTAAAAGATACGATTCCAGTTAAGATTGACCCCATTTTCCACACCGTTTATTTTGATTTTAATGATTTTGGCATCCACCCAATAGCTACGAAGCAGCTAGATAAATTAATGGCTTCCCTAAACATAGCTGTTTATAAAAAAGTAACTATTTTTGGTTATGCAGATACAAGCGGTGCTAGTGATTACAACTTAGATTTATCTAAAAGAAGAGCCAAAAATGTAGCTCAATATTTAAGGCTCAATGGTTTTGAGGCAGCTACTTTGGTTATTCAAGGCAAAGGAGAAAATAATCAGTTTGACACGAATCGCTTGAATCGACGAGTAGAAATTCGGTTTGAATAAAACAGCAAGTGCTATTTAGTAAACAATCGCTTTTTTCTAAAAATTGTCAAAAACCTAGTTACTTTAAAATATAGAAGGAAAATCTGCTTGCTTTATTGGACCATAAGATTCCCACCAATATCCAGTATTCACTCGTCTCATAGCATATAAATCTTTTCCATCTGTTCGAACATTTATCATACCATGTAGTCTTTTCTTAAATATTCTGGCTTTTTCAAGATCTTTATCTCTTATAACCCCCCCTCGAACTATTCCTTTTAGGTCAATTTCATGTGCATCAACAAAAGTAGCTGCTATCTCTGTAGAAAAAACGAGTGGTTCTTTTGATCTAGAAGCTAATCCAATTGCACCTATAAAATTTGCCCTAGGATGACCATGATCTGGTGAATCTCCCGAAGATATTACAGAGATTTGTGGTCTAACAGCTTCTAAAAAAGGGAAATGGAATTCATGACTTCCATGATGGGGTGTCTTAAAAACATGTGCATCTAATTTATTTTTTATAATAGGGTTGTTTAATATGTGTTTCCCTCCTTCAATATTCATATCTCCAGAAAACATAATTCGTACATCCTCATAAATTAATCTAAAAAATACAGAGTGACCATTAATCGTGTGAGAATGATTCTTAAACCATTTTAATTGAGGCTCATTATTTTGGTTTCTATCAATAAGTGGGCCTAGAATTTCAATTTGGACGGTTGGGTCACCAATATTAAAGTCTCCCGTTTCATGACTAACTGCTTGATAGGGAATCCTTTTTTGTGTTACTAAATCAGTCCATTTTTTAAACGTACTAGTTAAAGTTAAACCATTCAAGTCTGCGATAGAAGAATGATAGGTTGTCAAAAAAAATTGATCGGAACTCAAGTCTCCTGATTTTTGTTGCATTCCTTTAAAAGTCCCAATACCATTATGAATAACCTGTTTTATCTTAATTTTATCATGTGCTAAGATAGGAATAAGCCCTCTTACATGATCTGCATCTGCATGACTCAAAACTAACAAATCAATCACTAAATCATCAGAATCAGGATCTGCTAATTGATATTTCCAACTTAAAAATCCTTCTGCTTGATCATTCCCACCGCCATCTATTAAGATTTTTTTCCTTTCAGGAGTAACAACAAAAGTAGCATCGGCTTGACCAACATCTATAAAATAAATTTCCAAGGAGGCATCTTTACTTAAATGATCGACGTCTATGAACCCTTCATATTTTTTTCGATAAAGGACTTTTTTTCGGCCATCAATCTCTTGTCCTATAGTTTGAACTTCTTCGCCAAAAATTAGTACTTGTTTGA
The DNA here is from genome assembly GCA_964644655.1 of uncultured Saprospiraceae bacterium. GTDB lineage: Bacteria > Bacteroidota > Bacteroidia > Chitinophagales > Saprospiraceae > JAFMDF01. The sequence continues at coordinate 3,486 of CAZXYA010000143.1, forward strand.
TAGAATTAGCATCACTTTTGTTATAAAGTCTAGAAGTCTTTCTGTTAATAAACCTTGTTGCCATAGCATGGTTTTTAATGGGGTTAAAAAATCAAATATAATATTTGTTAGGTACTCTACCCTACGAAAAATGAGGATTGTCGCCCTTTATTGCTGGGCAGCAAAAACTGCGAAATAATTTTAGCAAGGTAGAGTACTTGTTAGGAACACCTTGTGAAAAAATTAGCATTCTTATTTCCCATCAGCCAAGTAAATATAATATAATTGCATGGGTTTCTAGCCTATTTACTAAACTTTTAAGTCACTAATTTAGCTAATACTCAAAATTTCTCTCCTTTCTCGTATATTTGCTACTACACCCTACGATTATTCGTGCTTTATATATTTACACAAAACCCAACGATAAATATGAGAAATGAATTTATTTTTTTTTCCGCAATTGTCCTGATAGCATTAGGGTCTTGTGCTTGGCTAATGGATCCGCTATGGTGGTTATTCCTAATCTTATTGCCACTCTTAGCCCTTGGCTTTTATGATTTTTTTCAAAAAAAGGATACCATTCGTAGGAATTATCCCATAGTAGGTCGGTTTAGGAAATTGGCAGAAATGATGCGGCCAAAAATTCGACAATATTTTATAGAATCGGATCTTGATGGGCGACCTTTTAATCGACTCGACCGAGAGATTATTTATGCAAGGGCTAATAATGGTAGGGATACCACGCCTTTTGGGACGCAAAAAGATGTTTACCAAGAAGGCTATGAATGGATGTCGCATTCGATAGCCGCAAAAGATGCCCATAGTTTCCCACTTAACCCAAAAGTTAAAATAGGCAATCATCAATGCAGTCAACCTTATGAAGCGAGTTTATTAAATGTGTCGGCAATGAGTTTTGGGTCTTTGAGTAGTCGAGCTGTTTTGGCCTTAAATGGAGGGGCTAAAATTGGTGAATTTGCCCATAATACAGGAGAAGGAGGTTTAAGCCCATATCACCTAAAACCTGGGGGGGATGTGATTTGGCAAATTGGGACAGGTTATTTTGGTTGCCGAACTAAAGATGGGAATTTTAATCCTGAATTATACAAAACCAATGCTACAAATCCCGCTGTAAAAATGATAGAATTAAAACTATCACAAGGGGCAAAACCTGGGCATGGCGGCATTTTACCCGCTAAAAAGAATACCCTCGAAATTTCTAAAATAAGAAATGTAGAACCCGGTACGGCTGTCTTATCTCCACCTTATCATAAGGCTTTTAATACCCCTGTTGGTTTACTTAAATTTTTGCAACAGTTACGAGAATTATCTGGTGGAAAACCAGTAGGCTTTAAATTATGTATTGGTCACAAGTCAGAATTTATTAGCATTTGTAAAGCCATGATAAAAACAGAAATCTATCCAGATTTTATTTCTGTAGATGGAGGGGAAGGGGGAACAGGCGCTGCGCCCATAGAATTTTCAGATTCGGTTGGCATGCCCTTTAGAAATGCGATGGCATTTGTCTATGATACCTTGGTTGGTTTTGATTTAAAACAACATATCCAATTAAATGCTTCGGGTAAAATTGCAACAGGCTTTGATATTTTAAGAGCGATTGCACTAGGCGCAGATATTTGCTCAAGTGCTAGGGCGATGATGCTGGCTTTGGGTTGTATTCAAGCGTTGGAATGTAACTCTAATTCTTGTCCAACAGGTGTAGCTACCCAAGATAAAGAATTGATTAGAGGTTTAGTCGTTTCTGATAAAGAACAAAAAGTCGCTCATTTCCATGCAGATACCATTCTTAGTTTTATCGAATTATTAGCTGCCGCAGGAGTAGAAAAACCAGAAGACATTACTCGCAGACATTTATACAGACGAGTAAGCGTACATGAAAGTCGGCGTTTTGATGACTTTTACCCTTATACAGAGAAAGGAGATTTATTAGAACGACCTTATCCAAAAGAATACCAACGGTATATGGATGAGGCAGCAGCTTTGCAGTTTTAAATAGGTTATAGGCCTAAGATTACAGGTATCGGATGGCAGGTGTCAGATTAGATAGACAAATGCCAAACTATCAACTAGTTGCTAGTTTCATACAAAAAACTTCCTTACTAGTGGACATTTTCTAGGACACCGAGCGCACAGAGAAGACACAAAGCACACAGAGCGTTGATCATCAATAATTTGAAACTCTGTGACCTCTGTGTCTCCTTCGTGTACTCTGTGTCCAAAAACATTTTGTCCACCAGTAAGAAAAACTTCTATTTTCAATTAACGTTTATTGAAACTTAAGGCTATGCAAAAGACAATTCTAGTCTCAACTATTTTATCAATTTGTTTATTAATGGCTTGCCAAGAAACACCGCCGCCTGTGTATAATTCCTATGAAGACTATCCTGTTTACGAAGGAACAGATTTAGGTTTAACCTTTACCCCTAAAAAATCGGTTTTTAAATTATATGCCCCACCTGCGGCTAAAGTTGTTTTGCGTTTTTATGAAAAAGGCGAAGGCGGACAAGCAACTGAGGCGATAAATATGCAAAGAAGTGAAAATGGAGTCTGGGAAACAAGTATTAATGAAAATCTAGAAGGACAATATTATACTTTTCAAACCTTAATTAAGGAGAAATGGGGCGAAGAAGTCCCTGACCCATATGTAAAAGCAGTTGGGGTGAATGGTCGAAGAGGACAAGTCATTGATTTTGCCAAGACCAATCCAGTAGGTTGGGGAAAAGATACCAAATCAGCTTTAAAAAAACCAACCGATGCCATCCTCTATGAATTGCATATTAGAGATTTGTCGATGAACGAAAATTCAGGCATTCAACATAAAGGGAAGTTTTTGGGCTTGACTGAAACGGGTACTAAAAGTCGGGACGGTGCAGCTACGGGCATTGACCATATCAAGGCATTAGGCGTTACGCATGTGCATTTATTACCTTCCTATGATTATATGTCAATTGATGAAAGCAAGCTAGAAGCAAATAACTTCAATTGGGGCTATGACCCACAAAATTATAATGTACCAGAAGGTGGTTATTCGACCAATCCTTATGACGGTGCTGTCAGAGTCAAAGAGTTCAAGGAAATGGTGAAGACTTTACATGACAATGGGCTACGAGTTGTTTTAGATGTGGTCTATAATCATACAGGCGTCACGGAAGGGTCTAATTTTAATCAATTATTACCAGGTTATTATTACCGCCAAAATAGCGAAGGTGGCTTTTCTAATGCTTCTGCTTGTGGGAATGAAACGGCTTCTGACCGTCCGATGATGCGAAAGTTTATTATTGAATCGGTCAAGCATTGGGTCAACGAATACCATCTAGATGGTTTCCGTTTTGATTTAATGGGCATTCACGATATTGAAACCATGAACCAGATAAGTGCTGCTTTGCACGAAATCGACCCCAGTATTTTTATTTATGGCGAAGGTTGGACAGGAGGTGATTCGCCACTACCAGAAAATGAACGAGCTTTAAAAAAATATACACATCGAATCAAAGGCGTTGCAGCTTTTAGTGATGATATTAGAGATGGTTTAAAAGGAAGTGTTTTTGATGCACCTGATAGAGGTTTTGCTAGTGGTAAACCGAATATGGAAGAAAGTGTCAAATTTGGAATTGTTGCTTCTACTCAACATCCACAAATCAATTACGAAAAAGTCAATTATTCCAATGAACCTTGGGCAGCCCAACCGAGTCAAGCCATCAGTTATGTCTCTTGTCATGACAATCACACCCTTTGGGATAGGTTAATTAATTCACAGCCAGCTGCTAGTGAAGCCACCAAAATCAACATGGCAATTTTAGCCAATACGGTTGTCTTAACTTCTCAAGGCATTCCTTTTCTTCATGCAGGTGTAGAGATGTTACGTACCAAAAATGGCGAAGAAAATTCTTTTAAATCACCAGATGCCATCAATCAATTAGATTGGTCGAGAAAAACAAAGTACCTATATGTTTTTGAGACCTATCAAAAATTAATACAGCTCCGAAAAAATCACCCTGCTTTCAGAATGCCAACTACGGAAATGATTCAGCAACATTTAAAATTTTTAGATTTCCCAGAAGGTAGTTTATTAGTTGGTTATACTATTGCTGATAATGCCAATGGCGATAATTGGAAAGATATTCTCGTCTTATTTAATGGCAATCAAGTGGATAAACCTATTGATTTGCCAGACGGTAATTGGACGATGGTTTTGCGAGGTGGGGAGATTGATGAAGCTAGTAAGATTCAGGCTAAGAATCAAATAAAGATACCTGCTAGTTCTGGGATGATTTTTTATAAGAATTAAAAGTTATATTTCGCTGAATTTGGAATGAGAAAAAAATGGGCTCTTTTTAAGCTAAAAGAAGGTAGAAAATGGATGAAATGACTTTTTGGAAAAAAATTGAAGATTCTTGGTCCGTTATTCCTAATTCATTCCCAACAAGCTCTTCTTTATTACCTTACGATTTTGTTGGAGTAAATGTGGTTAATTTTTTGATAGTTTGTCTAATATCTTCCTTTGTCAACCCTGGATGAATCGGGCACATCCGCAAAACCGTTACGTCATTAATCTTAGTCGTTGTTAGCATAGCGAAACCATCATGCATTACTTTTTCGGCAATTGCTTTAGAAGCCGTATCTATTGCTGTAATACTAGTGCCTTTAGGAGCATAAGCAAAATTGATAATTCCCAATTGAGCAGGTGTAATGATTTGCCAATCTTTTTCTTTGCGTAATAACTTTTCGGTGTATTCTGCCATATCAATGCCTTTTTGAATGGCTTTTTTGAATGCCTTTAGACCAAATGTTTTGAGGGAGAGATATAGTTTTAAGGCTCTAAAAGAACGAGTTAATTGAATCCCGTGATCGTAATAATTAATTTCTTCTAACCCTTTTGCCTTCGTATCTTCTAAATATTCAGCAGTCACTTGAAAGGTCGTTTTTAAATGATTGGCATTTTTGACCAATAAACAACCAATTTCCATTGGTTGAAACCACCATTTATGTGGGTCTAGCGTTAAAGAATCGGCTTGCTCAATCCCTTTTAATGCTTTTTTGCCTTTTTTAGTCAACATAGCTGCTGCACCATAAGCACCATCTATATGCAACCAGCAATTGTATTTTTTGGCAATTTTAGCCATTTTCTTCAAGGGATCAACCACTCCTGCATTGGTCGTTCCTGCATTGGCAACAATACAGAAAGGGGTTAACCCATTTTTAATATCTTTTTTAATTGCCTTTTTTAAAGCTTTTAAATCAATTTTTAAATCTTTATCTATTGGTAATGGTCGTCGATATTTTTCGCCAACACCCAATACTTTTAGCCCTTTAGCCAAAGAAGAATGGGTTTGCTCCGAATAGTAAACAACGCCTCTTTTACCTTCATCCTGTAATTTTATTTTTCGAGCCGTTGCAATAGCGGATAAATTGGCCATTGAGCCACCACTTAAAAACAAACCGCCTCCCGCTTTTGGAAATCCACAAATAGTTTTTAACCAATCAATCGTAATTCTTTCTACAGCCGCCGATCCAGATCCTGCTAACCAATGTCCATTAAATACATTAAAGCCTTTGGCTAAAGTATCTGCCATGACACCCATGAAATTTCCAGGAGAAGGAATGAAAGCATAAAAACGTGGATGATCTACATGCAACACATTGCCAAAAACTTCTTTCTTTGCCTGTTCGATTAGGGCTAATGGATTTTGCCCTTTTTTGGGAATATTGCCTCCCAATTTTCCACTTAAATAAGTAGGGGATTGTTGTGCATGGATTTTTAAGTTTTCCATGTTGGTCAAGTGGTCAATGATGGTATCTATGACTTTATACCCCACTTTTTGCATTTCTTTTTTGGAGAGGGCTATCGGATTTTTTCGTTGTTGTTTCCTATTTTTCATAAAGGCGAAAATATCACTTATTTACAACAAAAACCGATAAGTCCATTTAATCAAAAAAATATTGGTTGGTTTGTTATTAAATAAATTATCCGTTAAACTTGGTAAAATAGCTTCTGAAGGATCACCTGAATTATTAGTACTTTGAGAAAAAACTAAGAATAATTCTGACCCAGGAACATATTCCCAACGGGCAACTAAATTAGACCGAAACTGCATGAAACTAAAATCTGGATTGCCAAAAGTATAATCAATTGTACCTTCGTCATTTTCGATTATGCCATAATTACCTTCTTGAGTATTATAGGTCACATTATTTAGTGGTATAAAACGGTCGTGAAATAATTTTGCAGTTGGATTGGTAATTCGCTTAAAATCATAATAGCGAACACTTGTAATAAATGGCTCCCCATAATATTGGATGGTTAGATTAGGGGTAATATTATAATTTAACCGCAGGCGCAGACTAAATGTATTTTGGTCTAAAGAACTAACGATATAGTTTGTTGCTCCCTGATAAGTAACGTCTGTAACGTTTTGCATCAAACGCCCAGAACTACCAATATTTGGTCGAATAGAAAATCGTAGGGCATTAGTTGGCTGAATCGTTATATTAAGCCCATAATTGGATAAATTAACTGTTTTAGATTGATCGGGATCATTGCCTTTTGCTATAAAAGCATTAAAGTTTAAACGAACCTTTTTTCGATTATCTGTACCAATATTCATAAAAATAGCATTGCCTCTAGATTTTCTTAAGGCAGGACCACCAAATAAGGCTTGATTAGAAATATCTTTGAATTCTTTGGAGAAGCCAATAAAGAAGCGGTAGAAATTTTTAAACTGTGCAAACATATTTACATTTGCCGATTGGTATAAATGTCTCCCACTAAAATCCCATCGACTCCAACTATTTACATTTAAACCCATATTTCTAAAAATTCCAAAAGGATTATTAATGCGATAGCCTGACCAGAAAAAATGATTGATTTCATCTGCATTATTCATAAAACCAATATCATTTAATTCTAACTCTGGGGAGCGCCAAGTAGCCCCTGTTTCAAATTTCCAATTCCCCCCAAATTTACCGATTTTAACTGTTCCTCCGGTGCCACTCAAAGAAGTTCTACTTTCATCTACCTCTAAATGATCAGCATCAGGTCGCTGGAAATAATGTTCAAAAGAAGTTTGGGTATTTGTAATAGCTTCAGTTGTTCCTTCAACTCTAGAATAGAGCAATTTGGCACTTGCTACCCAACTTTGATCTTTCCAACGATGTACTATATCAAGTCCACCCGTATACGCTGATTTATGCAAAAAATCCAAATTGGTATTGTCTAATTGTCGATTGACTCCTGTAAAAATGCCGCCTATTACCGTATTTCCACTGTCATAATCTTTGGTGACTCGACCTACAAAATAGTTAGTCAAAGGTTCTACTACTTCTTCTCGACGCTCCCCATTAAAATCAATCTTAGCCACTTCCTTAGCAGTAATACTTTCTAGGATACCAAAAGCCAACCCATTTTTCGTTTTGCCACTAAATTTAGTAGCCCCTAAAATAGAAGCATTGCTCGGTATTTCTGCAAATTCTCCATTTTGTAAATCTGGATAACCATGAGGAGAACCGCCAATTCGACGAGAATAAAATAAATTATCCGAATCATAGTTTCCACCTGCTGCTGAACCCGTTGCTTGAAAATCAAAAATGTTATTATTTTCTACAAAGAAAGGACGTTGTTCCCGAAAGAAATTTTGAAACCCATCTAATCGGACTGCCGCAGGGTCAGCTTCTACTTGACCAAAATCTGGGTTAATCGTAAAATCTAAGACCATATCGCCCGTAATCCCGATTTTGCCATCGACCCCTGCGGTAAATTTACTACTAGTCCCATCCAAAAAAGGATTCCCTTCCTCTTTTTCAAAAGTAGAAGCTTGCCCGACTACATAAGGTTGGATCTCCACTTGTTTTTGTGGTTTAATCCCTGTGATGCCATGTAATTCGGCAAAGGCGCTTACCCATATGCCACTATTTCGAGGAATGCGTTGGAAAAGCGAACGAGACTCATGTCGGAAATTGCGGCGATGGACTTGAAAACCCCAAATATGTTCTTCTTTATTAGCATACCGTAGCTGACTTAATGGAATTTTAATTTCTGCAGTCCAACCTAGTTCATCTATATTTGTTTTAGCATACCAGATTGGGTTCCAACTTTCATCCCAATTATTGCCGTTATTGCTAATGAATTCATCTCCTTTAACCCCAGATGCCGAAATGGTGAAAGAAAAAGCTGTTCTTTTGTCATGGTAGCTATCAATATTAATTTCTATCCAATCTCCTTCAAATCCATCTCTTCTACTCATTCGACGGACAACTTTTTCTGGCGCTTCATCGTGCATTCGATACCCTACATAAACAAATTCATCATCGTATAAAATTTTGAATTGAGTAGGCGCAACGGGCGTACCACCATCATTTGGTTCCATTTGCGAAAAATCGCCTCCCCATGCTACAGTTTGCCAAGCCGCATCTTCTATTTGGCCATCAATAGTAGGTGCTTCCCCTTTAATTCGTTTGGTTAGATATATTTTTTTGGGAACTTCGCTTGGCTGGTTTGTTTGAAGGGAATCTTGTGCAGCTAAAAAAGGAATAGCCAAAATAGCTAAAATTAGTAACAGGGTGATTTTTTTCATCGGTGGATTGCTGATTTTACGATTATTATTGTCAAACGTACTTGCTATAACAGGAGTTGCTTTTCAAAATGCTATTGGCTAGTTGTTAACAACTATAATCGTTTTGGAAATGGTTAAAATGATTGCTGTATTTTTACAGCTTACAAGAGTCTTTTTTGTTAAAAAACTTTTAGAGGAATGACAACAAAATTTAATTTAAGTTGCTTCATTCAAGTAAAATCTTAGATAAATAATTCAAATTGCGGATAACTGGTAGCACAGACTTTTAGGCTGTCTGGGACGCTGACCTTTAGGTTAACAAGCTAAGCGTTTAGCCCACTTAACAGGTCTGAAGATCTATATCCAGAACAGGATAAATCCTTCCGATGAATCGGAACAAGTTGTGCTACCAGTTTTTGACTTGTCCGCACCTTGAGTTAAGTACTAATTTATAAGCGACTAATTTTCTGTTATGCAAAAGAATAAAAATCAAAAACAGGGTGCTGTTTTTAGTAAGCATCCCCTACATTTAATAATGTTCTGCTTAAAGCTAAGTATGATTTTGCTCTGTTTGAATGTTGTAAATAGTTGTCAATCGGAAACTGCGACTAAAAATATCCGAAGTTATTATTATCCTGTGGTTGATTTTATGGATGGGAAGGTATATGAGTACCGAGCAGTAAATGATAGTTTAGCCCCTTTCTATTGGTATTTTCGTACCACTATTTCTAGAGGAGATACCATTATTACTAGTGAATATTTTGATCATAATTTTGTGGTACAGCAACTCACCAACGAAGAAATCGTAACGAATGGCGTAATTTTAAATGACTTTTATTTGTACGAAACCGATTCATTGACAGGACAGCAAAAGCAAAATCCCGTAAGAGTAGAAGTCGATAATGTATTTCCATTTGAAGTAACAGATTCGACTGGTCTTTTTTTATATAAAGTCTTTTGGAGAGATTATTATCAACCCAATCAGAAATATCGCTTGATTAAAAATCGGCATTATATGGGGGAGACTACTTATGTCTACAAAGGACAGTATCTAGATTGTGTTCAATTTTTAAATAAAGAATTATTAGAAATTGAGGAAGTCGGTTTTCAAGAAGTGAGGTATAATAGTGTCGAATTGTATGCAAAAAATATAGGTTTGATTTATTTAAGAAAAGAAATTGAAGGGAATATCGTTCAAGAATATGAGTTGGCGGATATTTATGAAATGAGCGATTTGGAAGAGAAATTTCGAATAGCAACAGAGTGATGAATTTGGTGGAGAGAATCATAGCAATATAATAAGGTCAAATGGTGGGCGATACTTTGAAAATATCGTCCACCATTTGACCTTACCTACCAAAATTAGTTAGAGCATGTTTAAATTTTAGAGTAGTTTCAAATCCCTTAAGTACACTTAAACCTAAAAATGAAAATCACCTACTTTATTTTTTTGTTATCAATTATTCCCTTCATTATTACGGCACAAGACCCAAGTATTTTTCTTCAATCAACAATTGATTCGTGCAATCAAACCATTTCTTTAAGTTGGAGTTTTGTTGGGGACTGGGAAAACGATGTAGAAGCATACGAAATTTGGTTAAGTGAAGATGCAGAGGAGGCAGAACGACTTGATGTAATTATGGGTGATCAGACAAACTATGTACTCCAAAATGTGGAAGATGGCGTAACCTATGAATTTTTCATTAATGCTTTTGAACAAAATACAGGCGCTAATGCTAGATCAAATGTTAGTAGTATAGCAGCAATGGTGGTGAACCCAGTTGGTAATTTATTAGTCAAAAATGTCACTTTTACCGAGCAAGACGAAGTAGCATTACTATGGGAATGGAACCCAAATGCTGATTTAGTCGATGCAAAAATCTTTCGGTCGAGTGATAATCGAAGTTTTGAAAACGTGGGAAATCCAGCTATTATCAACCCTTTGCCGAGCCCAACGAATTACTTGGTCACTTCCACTCATGGAAAGCAAGGAAAAACATTTTATAGGGTTAGTACGGTCGATCAATGTGATTCAAGTAGATTGTCGAACTATGTCAGTACTATTTTTTTAGAAGGTAATGCCTTGCCTACTAACGAAAATCAACTTACTTGGACGCCTTATGATAGTAGAATAGGTACAGTAAATGGTTATTCAATTTATAAATTAGTAGCTAATGATCCCTTATTTTTAGGTCGAATAAATGGTGCTAATACCTCTTTTGTAGACCCAATTATAACGCCAGCAGATGCTGGTGCTTGTTATTATATCGAAGCTGATTTTAGTGTAACCTTTGCCAGTTCTGGAATAGAAACACATATTTCTCGTTCAAATACCACTTGTTTATCTCAAACAGCGACGATTGTTATACCTAATGCTTTTGCACCTAATGGCCAAAATAGAAGCTTTAAACCAACCATTCTTTTTAGTGAAACGATAGCCAATTATCAATTAGTTATTTATAATCGCTATGGTGGAAAAATGTTTGAGACAACTAATATGAATATAGGCTGGAATGGGCAAAAAGATGGAAAAGATGTATCTATGGGGACTTATATTTATTTGGTTCGAATTGAGCAAATAGATGGGGAACGGGTGGAAAAAGCAGGTGTTTTAGTGCTGATAAGATAGATTATTTTTAATTGAAAAGGAAAAAAGTTAGATTTGTAAAAAATAGTCTATGTATTTAGAAAAAGTGTACATAAAAAATATAGGTTGTGTAGAGGCATTAGAACTTAGCTTTAAACAGTTTGCTGGATGGCATGTATTAATAGGAGATAATGGTGCTGGTAAGTCAACAATTCTTAGAGCTATTGCTTTGGCTATTATTGGACAATATAAGAAGATAGATGCCCTGAGAATTGATTATTCTAAATTATTAAAATTTAATGCAGAGGAGGCAACGATAAAATTAAAAACTATATCTAAAAACTATAATAAAAATGAAGAAACGATAAAAAAAGAAACAATAAAATTACAATTTCGACGATTTCATCATTATTTAGAAGAATACGAAAATAAAACTAGTCAAGTTAGATTGCTTGAAAATACAATGATATTTCCAAATGATTTTATGCACCTAAAATGGTTTACAGCATCATTTGGTCCATTTAGAAGATTTAGCGGAGGGAATAAGGAATGGGAAAAGATTTACAAATCTAATCCACAAGTTGCAGCGCATTTATCTTTATTTGGAGAAGATGTGGCATTAACAGAGAGTATTGAATGGCTAGTTAGACTGAATTATAAAAAATTGGAAGGAGATAGCCACTCCAATTATACTCTGGAAAATCTTAAAAAATTTATTAACAAAAGTGAATTACTTCCGCAGAACGTAAGCTTAGAACAAATTTCTTCCGAGGGAGTTACTTTTAAAGATGGAAATGGAACATTAGTTTCCGTAACAGAAATGAGTGATGGATTTAGATCAATTCTTAGTCTTATTTTTGAACTAATCCGACAATTAGTTTTTACATTTGGAGCAGGAGAGGTTTTCCAAAATATTGATGAAGGAGAAATTAAGATAGACATATCAGGGGTAGTTTTAATCGATGAAATTGACGCTCACCTTCACCCAACTTGGCAGACTCGTATTGGACAATGTCTAACGACTTACTTTCCCTCTATTCAGTTTATCGTAACTACACATAGTCCCCTAGTTTGTAGAGCAGCAGAGAAAGGGTCAATTTGGCGATTAACAGCTCCTGGTAATAATCAAGCAACCTACGAAATTTTAGGAGTTGAAAAAGATAGGTTAATTTATGGAAATATTTTAGAGGCAATGGGAACCGCTTCTTTTGGTAATAATATTGAACGAAGTGATAAAAGTCAAAAAATGTTAGAGCAATTGTCCAAATTAGAAGTACGACAAACATATGGGAAATTATCCGAAAAAGATGTTGAACAAATGAATAACTTAAGAAAAATCTTCACAACGGATGATACCATTAACCTCTAAAACGCTGGAAATATCGACTATTCAATTACTAGCAGAAAAACAAAATCGAATTGATATACTCCTTACCTTTTCAGAGCAATCTAGTAAAGCAAAAACACTTTGGAATGGAAAAAGAGGAAGTGCTTCAAGTAGAACAGCTTTTGCAGAAATAAAAAACAAATTGATTGAGATGTCGGTAGGTGTAGAAGTTTGTAATTATTGTGAAAATAATGAAGCGACTGATATAGAACATATTTTTCCGAAAGATTGGTTTCCTAGTAAAACTTTTGTCTGGGAAAATTATTTACTTGCTTGTCGTACTTGTAATACAGATTATAAAAATAACAGGTTTGCTATATTCATTCCAAAAGATTCTAACACAAGACTAGATGTTATCGCTCAACCTCAAAACGATGATAGTGCTTTTATTAATCCTCAAACTGATAACCCCTTAGACTTCTTTTGGCTTAATCTGAGGAGGGGAGTTTTTACTATTCATCCTGATATAATTAGTAGTCCACAATCTAGAGATTATCTTAAAGCAGACTACACGCTAGACATGCTTTCCTTGAATAAAAGATCTGCACTAGTAAATGCTAGAAAATCAGCAGTTAAATATTATTTAGATAGACTTGAACGGTATATCAAAATTAAAAATGCTACAAATGCTGACGAATTAGCAGCTGCTATCGACCCATTAGAAACTATAATTAACGCAATATCTTTTGAATTAGAGAAAGAGAGATTTTTAGCGGCAATAGAAAAAGATATTATCACTTACGCTCACCCTACAGTTTGGACTGAACTTAAACGACAACGAGTTCATTTAACTAGAACCAACCTATTATTTCAACAAGCGCCTGAAGCATTAAACTGGTAAATAAATTTAATTATCATTTTAGGCAGCATTAAGCCCTCTTCTTCCGTTCTCCTTCTGTCAAGACTTAGTCATTTAGAGGACTAATATCTTAAAAAGAAACAAATTTGATGAAATATTACATTTTTTTAAATTTTTCTTTTTTGGAAAGCAACCAAAAAAAGATTACCTTTACTAAGTAACTAAAGGGGTTTTCCCTATAGTACTTAATTCTTTTTTATGGACTTCGTTTTGCCTTTTAACTATAGCGAAAAGGAATTCATAGATGCTTGTGTGCGTAATGAACGTTGGGCACAAAAGCGGCTCTATGAAGAACATTACTCCCAAATGATGGGGGTTTGTTTACGCTATGCTAGAAATGAACACGACGCCTTAGACATTCTGCAGGAAGGATTTATCAAAGTTTTTCGGAACATCACCAAGTATCAACCAGGTACTACTTTGGCAGCTTGGATTCGACGAATCATGGTTAATACAGCCATTGATTATTATCGGAAAAATATTCGGCGACGCACAGAAGACTTAGATACTGCCTACGAATTGAAATCAACAGATGCAGATGCCATTAGTCAGTGCAGCGAAAAAGAAATTTTAGAAGCTGTACAGCAGCTAACCCCTGCATACCGAGTTGTTTTCAACTTATACGTCATTGAAGGTTATTCTCATAAAGAAATAGCCGAATTGATGGAAATTACAGAAAGTACTTCTCGTTCCAATCTAGTTAAATCTAGAATGAAATTGAGAGCGATAATTAACAAAAAATTATAATCAACACGCCAAGGAGTAGCAAAGAGGCAACTTGTTTTTACAAGTTCATTTCTTTAACATTCCAAACTGCATTTGGGTATAGGAAATGAGTCATCAACCGTTCGATAAAACAATTAAGCAATCGCTTGAAAATATGGAGATAGCGTTCAATGCTGACCACTGGCAGCAAATGGAAATGCTATTGCATAATC
>CAZXYA010000144.1:0-17664 GCA_964644655.1 uncultured Saprospiraceae bacterium
AGAATTCTCATAATCGGATCGTGAATTTGGGATAAATAAATTAACGAAGGATTATGTTCAACTGGGATTAATTCCGTAGAAGATGAAAAGTGATAAAGCGTAGGAAGAAATTTCTGACTTTCTACTTCCGCCTATCAGGAATACCCAACCGTGCCGAGTTAATAAGGAACGATTAAAGCAAACATCTTTTAGACTATTTCATCTATTATTTTGAGATTAAAAAATTGTGTTAACAAATTCATAATCAGCGCTTTACCGCTAATTATTGTGTCAACAACAATAGGATTTGGATATAATTTCTTTTGGCTCAATTTAGCTATTAGCTAAAAGGAGTTATTTAGTAATATGTAATGGAAAGTAAAGATGTATTAATCAGGTCAATAGGAAAGCTAGATTTTTTATAAAGTGGAGACTAGTGGGAAGTAACCGACTGAATAAGTTGTGTAAAAACAGTTTACCTATACCTTGTGATTGATGTGTTCAAAATTGAGTCCGAAACAGACTTTTAGAAAAATTAATTTCTATTGTCTTTGTTACTTTTTTACCTTTGAATAATGTCTTGTGAGGGGGAGTTTCTACTAACAAAATTTTCGCCATTTTTTTAGTTGGATAGTAATGGACAGTTGAAAAAATGTTAATTAAATTTTGAGTCTGTGGCAGGCTATTTCATTAGCTTACTACAAAAGTATGGGTTTTTAATTAAAGATAAAAATTTATTAAATACTATTTTTTTATATTTTTAAATGATTGTTAATCTATATATTTAAATGAACTACTAACCACTAGTTTATTATTTTACAATAAATTAAATATGTAAACTACCAGACAAAACTTTTTTTCACAAGCTAATCTATTATCACACCAAAATTGAACTTTATGCTTAATTTTTTAGAAACTCTCCTAACAAATCTCTAAAAAATACATAATTTGGCAATTTCATCAATTAAATGATGACTAATTTAATTTACACGGTACTACATATTGACAAAAAATAAGTTTCATCAACTCTAAATAGATTCGTTAAATGTCTACTAACCAAAAAATAAAAACACCAAAGGCTAAAAAAATTGCTAAAGAGTTAAGTATCCACGGCGATACTCGAATAGATAACTATTATTGGCTAAATGATCGAGAGGACCAAAATGTTATTGATTATTTAAATGCAGAAAACGAATACAGAGAGGGCATTATGGCACATACCACCGATTTCCAAGCATCTTTATTTAAGGAAATAGTTGGTCGTATCAAACAGACGGATATGTCTGTCCCTTATAAAAAAGATGGCTATTTTTATTTTACTCGATACGAAGAGGGAAAAGAATATCCTATTCACGCTAGAAAGAAAGAAACACTAGAAGCATCAGAAGAAATCATGCTCAATGTCAATGATTTGGCTAAAGACTTTGATTATTATGCAGTTGGTGGCACAAGCGTTAGTACGGATAATCAATTATTAGCTTTTGGAGAGGATACTGTCAGTCGTCGGCTTTATACTTTGCGATTTAAAAATTTGGCAACAGGGGAATACTTAGCAGACCGCATTGAAAACACGACGGGCTCTGCTATTTGGGCAAACGATAATAAAACTGTTTTTTATACTCGGAAAGATGAGGCATTAAGACCTTTTAAGATTTTCAAACATAAATTGGGTACGCCTGCTAGTGAAGATGTAGAAATATACCACGAGGCAGATGAAACTTTTAGAACAGGCATTTATAAAACCAAATCCAAAAAATATTTAGTCATTGTGGCTGCCATGACTATTTCTACAGAATATCGAATTTTGGAAGCAGATAATCCAGATGGTATCTTTAGAATTTTCCAAAAAAGAGCAGATAAACACGAATACAGTATTGACCATTTTGAGGATAAATTCTATGTCCATACCAATCTAGATGCCAAGAATTTTAGATTGATGGAAACTACGGAATCCGCTACTACTAAAGAAAATTGGACAGAAGTCATTCCTCATCGAGCAGATGTTTTATTGGAAGGCATGGATATTTTCAAGGACTATTTAGTTTTATCGGAACGAATTAATGGCATTTCCCAAATTCGCATCAAACCTTGGTCTGGAACAGCCGAGCATTATATTGATTTTGGACAAGAAGCTTTTTTGGCGTCCACTTCGTCAAATTATATGGTGGATACCAATTTAGTAAGGGTTGGGTTTACTTCTATGACGACTCCTAATTCCTATTTCGACTATAATATGGTCACTAAAGAATTGACTTTGTTGAAACAACAAGAAGTGCTTGGTGGCTTTGATTCCAATAATTATGTTTCTGAAAGGAAATTTGCTACTGCTAGAGATGGCGTAAAAGTGCCTATTTCCATTGTTTATAAAAAAGGGTTCAAGCGAAATGGAAAGTCTCCATTAATGCTTTATGCTTATGGTTCTTATGGCCATTCAATGGAGCCCTATTTTAGTTCCGTTCGATTGAGTTTACTGGATAGAGGTTTTGTCTATGCTATTGCACATATTAGAGGCGGGGAAGAAATGGGCAGACATTGGTACGATAATGGTAAAATGCTCAAGAAGAAAAATACCTTCAATGATTTCATTGATTGTGCGGAATTTTTATTGGACAAAAATTATACCCGAAGAAAACGTTTATTTGCAATGGGTGGTAGTGCAGGAGGACTATTGATGGGTGCGATTATCAATCAACGTCCAGAACTTTGGAAAGGCGTTATTGCTGCTGTACCTTTTGTAGACGTTGTAACGACTATGCTAGATGAAAGTATTCCTTTGACTACAGGCGAATTTAATGAATGGGGAAATCCTAAAAATAAGGAATATTACGATTATATCAAATCTTACTCTCCTTATGATAATGTGACCGCTCAAGCTTATCCTAACTTATTAGTGACAACTGGTTTACATGATTCACAAGTACAATATTGGGAACCTGCTAAATGGGTCGCTAAATTAAGAGACTTGCGAAAAGGGAAAAAACAATTATTGATGTACACCAATATGAAGACTGGACATGGTGGCGCTTCTGGGCGGTTTGAACGCTTTAAGGAAACGGCTATGGAATATGCTTTTATTTTGGATTTGGTAGGAATTACGGAATAGGAATTACTGGCATTCCATGCGTAAAAAATCTTAAATCAGAAATCATACCTGCCTACCGGCAGGCAGGCATCTTAAATCATAAATCCATGTAGTTTTTACGTGACAGATTTATGATTTAAGATTTCTGCAAAACACCTACACACATAGTCCGTAAATCAGCAACATTAATAGTCTTAAAAGGATCAACAAAAGTCAAGTAATGTTTTTCCATTAACTCCTTTAAAACTGTTAAATCCAGTAAATAACGAGTTGAGCCATCTCGCAAGGCATATATATCATCTCCTAAATGTTGTGCATGTTTTTCTAACGTATGTTTAGTGGTCATTCTAAACCAAAAAATACCCCCTGGTTTTAAGACTCGAATCGTTTCTTCAAATAGTTGAATAAAATGCGCTCGACTTTGGGCAAAATGCAATACTGCACAACTAATAATAAAATCAAAGTGGTTATCGGGAAATGGAATGGTCTCTAAACCAGTAATTTTGAATTTACTTTTATTAAAAGTTGGATTCCAACTATCTATTTGAGCATTGATAAATTCGGTTAATTCTGCTTTCCTATCAACGCCCCAAATATCAAAATCATTTTCAATAAAATATTGTGCATTCCGACCATGCCCAAATCCTGCGTCCAAGATACGCATTTGGGGGTGAATTCGCCCTTTCATTAATTGGTCTAATAGATATAAATCTATCCTACCAAGTTTAGCTATTAATTCAAATTTATCTTGCATTATTTTTTTAGCACAAAAATAATTAAAAAGGAGGCAACCTTCCTTAGGAATGAATTAAAATTAAAATGACAATTAAAATTAAAACCACTACTGACAATCAATAAGTTGCAATTTTAAAATGTAAAGTTATTTTTGAACCGTTCCTTAGAAGATTACCTCACACTATAAAACACTATTTCTTAAACAATTTAGTAGTATACTAATAATTTTCTGATAACTAGATTTACAATCAAAATATGTTGTCAGTTATCAAGTTATTCTTCTGATAAAAATCGTTTTTTTGTTCTGTTCTCTCATGAGAAATTTCTTCCACTCTATATGAGTCCCAACATTATCCAACATGGGTACACTCCAGAAGATATTTCTAAACTTGGTATCTATGATGGTTTTAAAATTTCTAGTTTGAATCAATGTTAAAAAAAATCCTACCAAAAGAAAAAACTATTCCCACCGTTTTTATATAAACAGGAAACTGCCTTATGATAAAAACAATTGTACTAACAACTACCTGCTGCCTTTTCTATTTTACAATTTTCAGCCAATTCTCCTTATCAGGAATTATCACCAATCAAAAAGGGGAAGCCTTACCCTTCGTCAATATTTTAATCAATAATAGTCAAAAAAATGGCGTCAGTACAGACATAGATGGAAAATTCAATATTCAATATAAATCTCCAATTAAAAAACTGACCCTTAGTTATATCGGCTATGAAAATTTAGTTGTAGCGGCTCCATTTAAACAACCCTTACAAATTAAATTAAAAGGGACTACCTATAAATTTGAAGAAGTTACCGTGATAGCTGGCGAGAATCCTGCCCATCGAATTATTAAACAGGTTGTAAAAAATAGGGATTTGAATGATTCCGAAAAGATGAATCGATATAGCTGTTTGACCTATAATAAAATGGCAATGGGGTACGATTTATTTACAAAAGAAATGGAGGAATACTTTCAAAAAAAAGATACAACTAAAAAACAAACTCGACGTCATTATGAGCAGCAGCAAAAAATATATAAAATCTTTGAAAAAACAGATTTAATGATGCTGGAAACCGTCACTCGAAGAAAATTTAAAAAACCCCATGACTTACAAGAAGAAGTGCTTTTAAACCGCGTCTCAGGTACTAAAAAAATGCCCATATATGCTTTGGCGACCGAAACTCAACCTTTTTCATTTTACCAAGAAGAGGTCACTATTTTTGACGAATCTTATCTTAATCCGATTAGCAAAAATAGCACTAAAAAATATTTTTTCAATCTTACCGATACGCTTTATACCCAACAAGATACCGTTTTCATTATTAGGTTTACGCCTAAAAAAGGTAAAAATTTTCCTGGGTTGGAAGGTGTATTATACATCAACAGTAATCAGTATGCCATTCAAAATGTAATTGCTTCCCCACTCAAATCAGAACACTTAATCAATTTTGAAATCATACAGAAATATGAATGGGTGAATAATGAACATTGGTTTCCAAGTCAATTACTTTTTGAAGCCAATGTATTACCAACGCCCCCTTATACTTATATGGGAGTCAAAATGTATGGAAAATCTTATATTGATAGTATTGATTTACATCCAACATTTGACCGTAAGACCTTTAATAAAGGGGAAGCCGTCGTTTTCTCTGAAGATGTTTACAGCCGAGATGATTCTTTGTGGCGTGTTTATCAAAAAGAGGAACTCACCAAAAAAGAAAAGAACACTTATCAAGTGATAGATAGCTTATTTGAGGAAACTAATGTAGATAAATTCCTATCCATCTTTGATTATATTGGTAGAGAACGATTTAATTTTGGTAAATTCGATTATGTGGTCACCAATGCTTTAGGTGGAAACCCTTTTGAAGGCGCCAGATTAGGCGTGGGCTTATCCACGAATAAAACATTGAGCAAACATGTTGAAATTGGTGGCTATGGGGCTTATGGTTTCAGAGATAAGGCTTGGAAATATGGGGCTAATTTGAGTTTTTTCTTCGATAAAAACCAGGACAATCAGTTACAGTTGGTTTATCAAAATGATTTGTATGTTCCTGCTGAACCCCAATTTATTGAAAGAGGAGATTTTTTAAAATTTAGAAATTTTGCGGATATAAGGGATGAAATGGAACTAAAAAGTATTGGTATTCAGACGACTCCTATCAAATATTTACAGTTTAATGCACAATTAAGTCAACAAAGCCTAACGCCGCTTTATGACTATCAATTTGCCTCCGAATCGCCCACAAACACGCAGCATTTCACCGAGCTTCAATTAGGTTTCAGGTATGCGTTTAATGAAAAGTTTATTCGGATTCTTGGTGCCAGAACTAAAGGGACTTCCTCCTTTCCTATCCTAGATTTCCAATTTACTAAAGGCTTTAATAATTTACTAAATGGAGACTGGGACTATCATAAATACTTATTGGGCATTCATCATACTTTCAGCAGAAAAGCACTAGGCAAAACTTCTTATAGAATAGAAGCTGGATACATTAATAATCCCATTCCCTACACTAAATTGTTTAGCCCTTTTGGTTTAGGCGCAGGTTTTAGGACAGAAAGTTTGGGCATCAGTCAAGGCTTTCAAACCATGGAATTCTATGAATTTGTCTCTGATAGATTTGTCCATTTGTTCTTTCGACAAGATTTTGGTACGCTATTATTAAAAAGAAACAAATTCCAACCCTCTATTATTCTGGAACATAATCTAGCTTTTGGAGATTTACAACAACCTGACCTACATCAAGATATTTCTTTCAAAACACTTGAAAAAGGATATTTTGAAGCGGGACTTATCCTAGAAGATTTGGTTCGTAAACCGCTCTTTAATATGGGGTATGCTAGTGTGGGTTTAGGCATGTATTATCGGTATGGGCCTAATCAGAATGAAGCTTTTAGGGATAATGTGGCTTGGGGATTGAAGTTTAGTTTTAGTTATTAAATTGCTTTATTATTTTAACAAATCATCTGGATTAACACCTAATTCTCTTAATTTTTGAGCAAGTAACAGCTTTTCTTTTTCCTCTTTTTGTGCTTTTAGACGCTCTTTTTCAGCATTATGAAGTGCCTTTTCTGCCATAAGATTAGCTTCTTTAGCAGTTTGTTTTGCCAATTTAGTAGCTTCAATTGCTGCCACTCTTTCCGCATCTAATTCTAAGTGAGACTTAAAAGGTTCGCCATTAGGATGATAAAACACTAAGGTTTCAAGCGTTATTTGTAGAGAAAAATCGAGGAAAGTACTCTGCCATTTTTTAGTCTGTTCAGACAATAATAATACTAATTTATTCTCTTTCCGTTCATAAATGGAAAGTTTATGCCGCATTGGGTTATAAATTAAATATTCTTCCACACCATGTCGCTCGTAGAATGCTAATTTCTTCACCATTTCTTTCTTTCGATTGCCTGGGGATAAAATTTCTATCACAATTTGTGGCGGAACATTTTCTTCTTTCCATTGCAAATAAGACCCTCTATCTCCTTTTGGTCGCCCAACGGCGACCATCACATCTGGTGCTAAACGCAGCTTATTATTGCCTTCAACGGGATACCATAATAGGTCACCAGCGACAAAAATACGTTCATTTTTTGTAGTTTTCTCTAGTCCTTGTTTAATCTTCACCAACCAATTAAACTGGACGGTGTTTTCTGCCATTCGTTTTCCGTCTGATGATGGATATATTATTGGTAACTTTTTTTCTTTAAAAACAGTCATATCTATTTATGTCTTAATCAAAAAATTAGCCTCAACATTAAAGTTACTAAAAAATGGGTGAATATCAAAATCAATCCACCAACTCCTTCTTCACCAAAACCGACCGACTAGTATTCCCTCCCCCACTAAATACCTTCAATCGAACATCTCCTTTTACCGCTACTGGTTCTGTATACTCTAAAGATTGAGCAGTTGGTTCACTTCCATCTAAGGTATAGCGAATGGATAAGCCAGGAAATTGAGTATTGGCATATAATTTCCCCTCGGCAATTTTAGCGCCAGCAGGAGGAATGTAATACCCTACTCCACCCGTCAAATAATCTAAACGAGTCATTTCTTTTTGTCCGATTGTATTGGTAAATTGGTTCCAATCTTTGCCTAGATTGGCAAAGCGCTGAGTTTCATTTGGATTGGTTGCCCAAGTAGGTTGTACCGCCCAAGCCCGTTCTGCCAAACCTAAAAGTTTAGGGAAAGTTGCTGCTTCCAATCGTTCTGGGTCGATTAAAGCTTCACTCCATAATTGACCTTGGATGCCTAAAACATTTTCCTGTGCTTTGGGATTTAATTTTGTTTTGCCTGCTGCCAGCGCTTCTCTATCCAATTCCTCGCCATATCTGCCCATTTCGGCTGTTTTAAACAAATCAAAAGGCACAAAATCGTAGGCTGTTCGAGTATTGACATAGCCTGCCCAATACAAGCCTGCATTTTCAGGGTCTTTGTCATAAGCTAAATCAAAATATAAATTAGAGGCATTACACAACACTACTTTATAGCCTAAATTTGCCAATTGGTAAGCAATATCTTCCCCTCCCCAACCAAAAATAGAATTCCAGATATAGGGTTGAAAATTACTATTGACAAATTCCGGATTAGGGCGACGAGGGGCGCCATGTCCTGCTAATTTCAATCCGATTTCTTCCCAACCTGCGACTATCAGATTCCGTTCTACAAATATTTTATCTATCTTTTGAAGAAAATAATTGGTCATTCCAATTACATCTCCTTCGATGGTTGGATTATTGGCCACTAATGCTTTACACAATGGCGATTTTTGCCAAGCACCCGATGGCACTTCATCTCCCCCTGTATGAATTGCCTTTAAAGGAACGCCTGCCTTTTGATGCAAAGCAAGCACTTCGTCTACCACTTTTTCAATAAAAGCATAGGTGGAAGGACGGCAGACATTCACTACATTATCATTATAAGATTGAGCGGTTCGATATTCCGAAGCATCATTTGGGTCATTTAGTAAATATTGGCTGGCAGCTTCTGTCTTGCCTTCCGCCATTAATCTTTTATGCCTTGCATTCATCGAAACAATGGCTGCCCTAGCATGCCCGGGTAAATCAATTTCTGGAATTACTTCCAGATGTCTTTCCGCAGCATATTTTAAAATCTCTATATAGTCTTCGGTCGTAAAATAACCAGACCCTGAATATCCCATCGCTTCAGTCGATGGCCCAGAACCATAAGCAGGTTGCAGGCGGTCGCTTTCATCTAAAGTATGCCCTCTCCTAGCGCCAACTTCTGTCAATTCTGGTAGCCCTGGAATTTCCAATCGCCAGCCTTCATCGTCTGTAATATGAAAATGGAATTTATTGAGTTTATAACTCGCCATTAAATCCAATAATTTTTTAACCAATTTTTTGGAATGGAAATTTCGAGAGACATCTAACATCAATCCTCTGTATTCAAATCTTGGGGCATCCTCAATAGTCAATGCATCAAAAGATATAGTCGCGTTTTTTTGTTTATACGCCTCATTTGGAATTAAAGCCAGTAAACTCTGTATGCCGTAAAAGACACCTGCGGCATCTGTTCCTTCTATTGAAACAACCTCCTTTTCTTGGTCTATTTTAAGTCGATAAGCTTCCGATTTTTTCCCAGCTATTGGCGTTGAAACGATAGATAAGCCAATACTTTGATTGCCGTTTGTACCACCATCATAGGTTTTAATGTTTAAACCCAAAGCTTCCAATTCCGCACTTAGATAATCCGCCTCTCCTTTCAATTCCCCAAAATAATTGATAGAAAAATCATTGGTCACGGCTATCGTACCCTCCCCTTTATTGACCTTTACAGGTGTTGGAATAATAGGTAATAAATCCGTTTTTGGTAGTTTAGTTAGTTTAGCATTTTGATTATAGCGATACTCATTGGTGGGAATCGGAAATTTATCCGTTGGCGCTCGATTAATTTGTTCCTCCCCAACAAAAGGAGCAATAACGTAATCTTTGATTGGAGTCGGTTCTCCTTCAGTTCCGTCTGCCTCTGTAAACACCACATAAATACCTAGTGGTGCATCACTATTTTTACTTGCCCAATTAGCCCCCTTATAGTTAATAACAACTTTTTCCCCAACTGGTAAATTAAAATTTTCGTTAGGTTTTAAGCTATAAAAATCTCCATTAACATGCACCATTTCTACATTTCCTGTTTCTGCCACCCCAGGAACTGGTCCACTAATTTGATTAAAATAAATGGCCCAATTATTTGTTAATGGTGTTTGTCCATCATTTTTTAAGGTAAAAGTGGCAAATTGACGGTTACTACCTGATTCGTCTACATCATTTTTTATCAGTTTCCAAGTTATTGCTATGGCATTGGTTTCAGCTATCTTTTCTTGCTTGGTCTCCATTTGACAGCTTCCTAAAATGATGATAATTAAGCTGGATAGGAAAAAATTGGTTAATCGCATAATGAATACAGGATGACAAGATTATTTAAGATTAACAGGATGAAAAAACAAGAACTAATAGGTAAATGCAAAATTGATTCACTAGAAATAAAGAATAAGTACCATATATATGACACCTAATTCATCCTGTTAATCATGCATAATCCCGTCATCCTGTAAAATAAGAAAGCCCAATGTAGAACATTGAGCTTCCAAAAGTAAAAAAAAAAAAAAGTAAAAAAAAAGTATTTACAGGATGACGAGATTATTTAGGATTTACAGGATAGGTTTCTCCTGGCCCAAAACACCTTATAAAAAGTCATCCATGTCTCTTTCAGTTAACAAAATTATACATTTAGGGAGTAGGATTTTAGTTGTCTATCCTGTTAATCCTGCATAATCCTGTTATCTTGTAACCCTATTGCATTGCGCCAGGATTAGCATCATTATATCTTGTTGTAACTACTTTCCAGTCGATTACATTAAAAAATGCCTGTACGTAATCAGGTCGTCTGTTTTGGTAATTTAAATAGTAAGCATGTTCCCAAACGTCTAATCCTAAAAGAGGTGTGCCATCTTCTGGTACCACATCCATTAAAGGGTTATCTTGATTAGGAGTAGAACAAACAAATAATTTATCATTCGCATCTGTACATAACCAAGCCCAACCTGAGCCAAAACGAGTTCCAGCAGCAGCAGCAAACTCTTTTTTGAAGTTCTCAAAAGAACCAAAATCTCTATCAATTGCTTTTTTGATATTCATTCTATCTGATGGTTCTCCACCACCGTCAGGAGACATACTTGTCCAAAACAAAGCGTGATTATAAAAACCACCGCCATTATTTCTAACACCAGCAGAATATTGAGAAACATTCGCTAAAATATCTTCAATTTTCTTGCCTTCTAAATCTGTTCCAGCAATCGCCTTATTCAATTTATTGGTATACCCATTATGGTGCTTTCCGTGGTGAATTTCCATCGTGCGTGCATCAATATGAGGTTCTAAAGCATCATGTGCATATGGTAATGCGGGTAGTTCAAAAGCCATGTTCTGTTAAATTTTAAGGTTTATAAAGTAAATTCGAGTAGTGTTTTTTAAAACAGGGGTAAATATAACAAGTTTACAGGAATTATTTAGGTGTTGTTCCTTATCGGTTTAGTTATCTTTAAAGTAAGTTAGAAAATGAGGGGCAACGAAATGGTTCAAAAAGAAAAAAGACCTTACCTTTGCCGCCTTAAATCAACAATTACTAAAATATGAAATACAGAAAAGAAAAAGATAGTATCGGTTATATTGATGTACCTGCTGATAAATACTGGGCAGCACAAACACAGCGGTCTAGCCAAAATTTTAAGATTGGTGGTCAAAAAATGCCAAAAGAAGTCATTCAAGCTTTTGCTATATTAAAAAAAGCTGCGGCAAAAACCAACGCAGAATTGGGTGTTTTACCTAAGAAAAAAGCAACTTTAATTGGTAAAGTATGTGATGAAATTTTAAAAGGAAAACTAGATGACCAATTTCCATTAGTCGTTTGGCAAACAGGATCTGGTACGCAATCCAATATGAATGTCAATGAAGTGATTGCCAATAGAGGTCATGTAATTCAAGGAGGTAATTTATTAGATAAAAAGAAGTATTTACACCCGAATGATGATGTGAATAAGTCACAGTCTTCTAATGATACTTTTCCTACAGCGATGCATATTTCTGCCTATAAAATGGTTATGGAAAACACGATTCCAGGCTTGGAAGGTTTGCGAAAGACCCTAAACAAGAAGGCTAAGAAATTTGCTAAAGTAGTAAAAATTGGTCGAACGCATTTTATGGATGCTACACCAGTTACTGTTGGGCAAGAATTATCAGGGTATGTTTCTCAAATAGACCACGGTATTGCTGCCATTAAAAATACCTTGAAGCATTTAGGGGAATTGGCATTAGGTGGAACAGCAGTAGGAACAGGTTTGAATACACCAAAAGGATATGATAAACTAGTTGCTAAACATATCGCTGATTTATCTGGCTTGCCATTTAAAACCGCAAAGAATAAATTTGAAGCCTTAGCCGCCCATGATGCCATTGTGGAATCGCATGGCGCCTTAAAAACGGTTGCCGTTTCTTTGATGAAGATTGGTAATGATATTAGAATGTTGGCTTCTGGTCCTCGTTCTGGTATTGGGGAGTTGATTATTCCAGCGAATGAGCCAGGTTCTTCGATTATGCCAGGCAAAGTGAACCCTACCCAATCAGAGGCATTAACGATGGCAATGGCACAGGTTATGGGTAATGATGTGGCGATTAATATCGGTGGTGCGACTGGTCATTTTGAATTAAATGTCTTTAAGCCAATGATGATTTTTAATTTTTTAATGTCCGCCCAATTAATTGGCGACGCTGCTAGAAGTTTTGATGAAAATTGTGCAAAAGGAATTGCGCCTAATAGAAAGCGAATTCAGGAGCATTTAAATAATTCTTTAATGCTCGTAACTGCCTTGAATACTAAAATTGGGTACGACAAGGCAGGGACCATTGCTAAAAAAGCGTATAAAGAAGATAAAACATTAAAGCAGGCAGCTATCGAGTTAGGTTATTTAACAGAAAAAGAATTTAATGAGTGGGTTCGACCTGAGGATATGATTGGGGGGTTGAAATAGGCAGTTAGCAGTTAGCAGTTAGCAGTTAGCAGTTAGCAGTTAGCAGTTAGCAGTTAGCAAAAATAATGTATTTAGACACAAAAAAGCGGTTATCGAAGACTTATAATCTTTGATAACCGCTTTTTTTTATTAGAAGATTATTTCGAATAATCTCACTTGGAAGGCTTTTCTTTTTTAGTTGTTTTGTAACTATTTAGCACTTAACTTTTTTTACCATAAAGTAAATAGAGTCCATAAAGTAGCCCTAGAATAGCGTGCCTTCATGAACTAAAAACTTTATGTTCTATGTGTACTATATGGTTAAAAAATAAGCTTGCTGAACAGTTACGTTGTTTTTTTCTTTTCCGTCGTTCTAATTTGAGCAATTTTAGTTTTTTCCAATTTACAAAGTTCACCAATCATTTCATCAGAAAGTCCATTTATTTTCACTAAACTTTTCGCTATTGCTATTGCTCTTTTAAGTATTATTTTTTTGTCATCTTTAACAATTTCAAAACTACTCCAAATTTTCTTAACTTCATATTTCGCCAATGCCTTTGCCCATTTTGTTATAATAGGCATTTTGGCTCTTACTATCCTTACAATTTTTTCATGAGAAAGGTCCGTTTGCAAAAGCAAATTGATAGTAAGAAAAGTGGTATAATTTTTTGCCTTTTGTTCAGTATATTGTTCTAAATCATGTTTAAAACCCTATTGGTACCGAACAAATGGCATGCATTCTATTATTTTAATGGTTTTTTTTCTTGTAATTTATGAATATTTGAAATAATTTCTCCCGATAATTATCGGGATCGCTGCCATTTTTGCCATTCTAATTCTCCTTTGGCATCTTTTTGCATCCGTTTGCCAATCTGCTCAATTACATATTCAGGGGAGTCTTTCCCAAAATCTGCTAAAATGGCAAATAGCGCAGTATTGGTAGCTGGCGCATTTAATAATTCGTGGTAGTCAATATCTTTAATGCAAATGAGATTATAGCGATAATCCATATCCTCATCTTTAAAAGTAGTATTGACCTTTGGTCTTCCTTTTTCTAAATATAGCACATATTGCTTGACGGGTAAGTCTGTAATCTCTATGCCCAAAGCTTTATAAAAAAGCATTCGATTCCGCATTTTTTTCCAAGTAGTCTTTAATTGCCATTCTACATGTAGCACTTCTCTACGGCTCGTCTTTTTACGTTGTACAATTTTAAAAAAGTCAGCTTCTCGCTCAATTGTTTTTTGTAGTTTGGGGTCTAAATTACTAATTGCTTCAAAGTCTTCTCCTGTTATTTGACTCATAAAAGCAATAATGCTATTTCTAAAAATTTCCTTAATGATTTTGTCGTAATCTTGTGCCATTTGTTTTAGGTTTTCTCTTATTTAAAGAGCTTGATAGCGCAAGATTAATCAAAAAACAATTAAAACACAAATATTTTATCTTAGTATAGTTTTTATAAAAAAAGTTTTAAAATTCATCTAATTAAAACCTTCCCCTTACCTAAGGGTTCATTATTATTATTAAAAATCGTAAAAATATGTACGCCAGCTTCTAAACTTTCCCTATCCAAAATATAGAATTGGCCACCAACTATCTGTTCAGAACGAACCAATTGTCCAACACTATTAAATATTCGTAAATAAGTAGCTTTTCCAAAATCGGCTAAATCCAAAACCGTAAATTCTGTAAATGGATTAGGGGCTATTTCTAGAGTAGGTAAATGGGTTGCTAAATCAGACAGTCCGACACTTGTTGGTTCTAGAAAAATCTCCAGATTTAGGCTATCCTCAGGTTCTAATCTAATTTCCATTATTTGATTTTCATACCCTCCTGCCGAAACTTCAATTCTAAAATTCCCAGATAGTGCACCAAATTTATGAATGCCTTGTAAATCAGCAGGAATTTCTATCTCCATTTTATGTATAAAAAAAGTAGCATTCCTTATTTGTTCAGTCGTCCTAGCATCCTTAATGGTTGCATATAATCGACCTGCTCTAGCATTATTAAAGGTCCAAACATAGAGTCCATCTTCTCTATTTCCACCAATAATTTTACCCGAAGGTAAATAAGGACAAGCAGACCAAAGTCCACTAAATCCACCACTCGGGCCATCAAAAGTATCATAGAATCCCACTTCTACAGGTACTGCAGGATCTTTAACATCTACCACTCGAAGTCCTTCAGTATTATGGGAGAAAAAAGCATAATTACCTCTGACATAAGGATTATGGGTCAAACTTTCTAAGTTTCCAGAATAAGTGGCTACTTCAAATAAATTAGCTAAATCTTCAATATTCCAAATTCTGGCAGGCAGACCATCTCTTTCGTCGCTGATAATTAAATGTCGATTATCTTCGGTCGTCCAAGTACTATGTGTATTTCCTCCTGGGTCTTCAATTTGTGCCACTAAAACAGGGTTAAATTTATCTGAAATATCCACAATATCCACCACGCCTTCATTAAAAGCAGCCGCATATAAATAATCCCCTTTAATATGTGCATCATGAATATAATACCCAGGCATATAAGTACTCACTTCTCTTGGGTTAATCGGGTCCGTAACATCTAAAATATTCACACCACAATTACCACATACGCCCATTACATAAACATATGGCGCTTCGCTATAAATATCTCTTTGAATAATATGTCCTCTTGTAAAAGTTTCGGTGTAGGTATTGACTAAATTAGCATTTGTTGGTAGGTTGGATAAATCTATAATTTGCATCCCTTCGCCTGCTCCAGTACCCTCTGTTGTCACATAAGCAAACTTACCTAAAACAGTGATTTCTCGCCAATTGGAAGGTGGACCAGGAATAAATGCCAATTCCCTAATCGGTTGATCATCAATAGTATAAATTGCTGTTCCCGTTCTAGTCCCTAATAAGGCATATTCTTTTCTCGATTCCAAATCTACATAAACCCAGCTACCAGAATAGCGAGCATCGCCACGATGATATTGACCAAAAAGACTAACATTTTCTTGAACTTGTGCGAAGGAAATTAAAGGGAGTAGGAAACTCAGTAAAAGCGTAACAAAGGGGATTTTCATGGGATATAACG
Source organism: uncultured Saprospiraceae bacterium (assembly GCA_964644655.1). GTDB lineage: Bacteria > Bacteroidota > Bacteroidia > Chitinophagales > Saprospiraceae > JAFMDF01. The sequence continues at coordinate 15,885 of CAZXYA010000144.1, forward strand.
GTTCTGAATTATTTTAACGTTTGCGAATGGGTTTCAGGTATCGGATATCAGGTTAAACCTGACACCTAATATCCATTTTCCAAATTGAACGTTATCACATTATAAATTATTATAATATCAAAAAACTATCCAAAACCAATTTTTTTCTTTGCTTTACCCAAGTTTTCTTTTAGTGCAGCCATTCTAATAGCTGTCACACCAGCTTCTACGCCTTTGTTTCCATATTTACCTCCTGCTCTATCTAGAGCCTGTTGTTCATTATTTGGGGTAAGCAAGCCAAATATAAAAGGTTTAGCTGTTGCAATGCTTAGATTAGTTAGGCCCATTCCTACAGATTGGTTAATGTATTCATTATGGCTAGTTTCCCCTTTAATGACACATCCCAAACAAATAACCGCATCGACCTGATGTTTGGCAGCTAACATGGCTGCTCCTCCCGTCAATTCAAAAGCGCCTGGTACTTGAATGGTGTGAATATTAGTTGTTTTTGCCCCATGTTTAATCAGCGTATCATAAGCGCCTTCATATAAAGCATGGGTAATGTGTTCGTTCCAATCTGCGACCACAATGCCAAACGACATTTTCTCTGCGGACGGTAAAGTTGATTCGTTGTATTTTGACAAGTTTTTTAGTGCGGATGCCATAGTTATGAGGTTATGAGGTTATGAGGTTATGAGGTTATGAGGTTATGAGGTTATGAGGTGTTTTATATTTGACGACCTCATTAACTTATAACCTTATTCACTCATTACCCAATGAACAAAAAAAGGGACAAGCCTAACAAACTAGGATTATCCCTTTTTTAACAATATAGTATATAACAAGTTTAGCCTTTAGCAGCTACTCTTGCGATATATTTATCAATATCCGTACCTTCCTGAGAAGATGGGTAATTGTTTTTAATTTTTTCAAAAGCTGCTTTTGCATCACCATTCTGTCCTTGTTTCTCGTGCAAAAGGCCTACTTTTTTAAGGTAATAAGAAGCTAAAACTTCATTATCACCTGCATTTGCTGCTTTTTTATAATTAGAAAGTGCATTATCAAAATCGTTCTTTTCTGCATAAGCATCCCCCATTGCCCCATATTTAGTATAAGCTAATACCGTTCCTTCTGGGTCAAAACTTCCTAAATAATCAATCGCTGCATCGTATTGTCCTAATTGTAAATAAGAAATACCTGCGTAATATTGTGCAGAATTAGCTACTGTCGTTCCACCGAAGTCATCTATAATATCTAAGAATCCCATGAAACCACCACCTGGATTCGTCAAAGCTAAGGCAAAAGAATCTCTTTCAAACATTGCCTGTGCTTGTACCATTTGAGATGCCGCATCTTTTTCCTTAGGTGCTTGCACAAATTGGTTATAGAAAATATATCCACCAACCAAAATAATTAGGCCGGCTAAAACGCCTAAAATCGTCTTTTGATTATCCTCTAAAAAGTCGGATGCGCTGTCTTTTACTTCTACCAAGTCAACCAAAGTTTCTTCTGATTGCTTCTGTTTTCTTCTTCTTGCCATTGCTGGATGTATTTAAATTAATTTTTAAAATGCAAAATCTTGAGTAAAAGTGTACTAAAACACTCAAAAAAACCTATCTAAAAAATTCTTCATTTGTTGTTTTCAATAATTAAATGCAGTTTAAATAACTCATTTTCAATCAATTGTAAACAAACGAATAATTGATACAAAATAATTTTTTGCAAAGATATATTTTTCAATGCAAAAAAAATAGGAGCGCAATTAATTACGCTCCTATTTTTTTAATGTTTCGTTATTTTT
>CAZXYA010000145.1:0-17663 GCA_964644655.1 uncultured Saprospiraceae bacterium
CGAGGCTAACCCCTCCTTTGTACCTTTATACCTTTGTACTTCTATACCTATTTACTGTGCAGGAATACGTAAAACCTGTCCAGGATAAATTTTATCAACATGGGTTAGCATAGGCTTGTTTGCTTCAAAGATAGCGTTGTAAGCCATTGCATTGCCATATTGCGACTTAGCAATTTTTGATAAGGAATCTCCACTTTGTACCGTGTAAAAAGTGGCTTCTGGTTCTGCATTTTCTACTTCCATTCTATCGTCTACTGAAGTTACGCCTTCTACATTTCCTAAAGCTAAGATAACCTTTTCTCTAGTGGCATTATCCAACGTTTTACCATTAACGATTACTTGCTCTCCTAAAGAAATATCTAAGCCTTGAACTGGTAAACCCAACTTCGCAATTTCTGCTTTTAAGGCATCTGTTTTACTTAATTCAATTTTTGCTGGCGCTATTGCTGCAGTCGTAGATTCTCCTTTAATCTTGCTTAAGATATTAGAACCTGCTCCTTTTAAAAATGAAAATAAACCCATTGACTACTAATGTTTTAAAAATTAAAAAAAATTAAAAAGTGATTTTGACCTACTTTTTATAAGAAACGATTCTTTACAAGAAGAGTTTCTATTCTTTAGATGGCAAAAGTATTAAAAAGTAACCGAATTTTTTAAAAATTAATGTCCTTCTCTTGCATCCCGCAAAACCAAATCACAAACCCCACCAGCAGTAGGATTAGCTCTCAATACTTGTTCAATAATTGTTTCTTCTATTCGATACACCTTTTCAAGTTCATTGTAAAGGGCGAGATAGGCACTTTCTGTTCTTAAAATAGCGGATAAAGGAGACTCGTTTGTGATATAGTTAGCAGCAATTGGAGATTGGCCATCCGTAGTAGATAAGTCAGATAACCATGCTTGAACATATTGACAGATATTATGTTCTTCTGTGCCCATTAAGCTCAATCCGTCAGCACCCATTTGTCCACTAATCAAAACTAATGCATTTTCTTTAATCAAAAACTCCCAATTTTCGGAATCTAATTGTACGCTTATTTTTTGTCCATATTCCGTTCTAGTCCAACGACCATATTTATACATTGGTCGTTCCTGATTGCCATAATTAACCAATAAAATAGCGGTCAAATCCGAAAATAAGTTTAAATAAGCCCGACTATCCGCAGTTGGTGCAACAGATAATAAACCCGAATAACTTTCTGGAATGGCTGGTAAATTGGCATTGGAAGGATCATGCGGCCCTAATAATTTGATGCTTTTTAGTTGTTCTTGTTGGTCAAAAGCCAAAGTATATTTTTTACCCACTAATAATGGGTTGGGGCCTTCAATTCCATCATGACTTGGTATGGTTAAGTTACTTGGAATCATTGGTTGATTTGTCGTGTCAAAATTGCTTACTCTGATGAGTGTAGATCGACCTGCGATTTCAAATTCATAATCACTTCTGCCTGTATAAATAGTTGCATTTTTATAAATTCCGATTCTTTCTTTGACGATCGGTAAAGAAGTAGTTGATTTTGTAGATTTTTTTGAATCGCAGGCAATTAGTATAGATAGACTTAATAAAAGGATTAGTGTTCGCATAGTTTTATTAGGATGATAAGTTTTTAGTTTGACAATCAAGTTACCATAATAATGGTAGTAATTCAAAATTTCTACCTTATGTTTATGTGAAGAGGGATATATTTTAGATATTCGTGTCTATTTCTTGGTTGTTTTGTAGACTGTTTATAGTTTCTAGAAAGCCAAATACCTAATCATTATAAAAATCATTTTATGAAAAAATCGCTCGTCTTTATTTGTTTATTCCTAGGTTTTGGAATGATGAATTTAATTGCCCAAGATCAAGCCGATGAAAAAATCAATGACCTTATCCGAAAACATGGCCTGGAAGAAAGCCATATTATGGAAACGGCTAGTTGGATGATGGATGTCTATGGACCCCGATTAACAGGCTCGCCTATGTTGGATAAAGCTACAGGCTGGGCGCAAACTACCTTGAAAGAATGGGGCATGGAAAACGTTCATCTCGAAGAATGGGGGCCTTTTGGTCGAGGTTGGGAATTAGAACATTTTACGATGCAGGCACATACGCCTAATTATTGGCAAGTAATTGCTTATCCAAAAGCTTGGTCACCTTCGACAGACGGTGAAGTGACTGGGGAAGTAATCTACTTACAGGCAGATGAAGAAGCTGATTTAGCAAAATATAAAGGTCAATTAAAAGGCAAATTTGTTTTATTAGATACTATTCGGAATACTAAAGAATGGTTTGACCCACCAGCAAATCGCCGAACCAATGATGAATTATTGGATATGGCAAATGCACCGCTGCCAACGCCTCGTCCTAGAAGAAACTTTAATCGTTTAGGCGGCTTAAGTTTCAACCAAAAAATGTGGAATTTCCTAGCAGAAGAAGAACCCTTGGCGGTTTTAGATAGAAGTTATAAAGGGGATTTGGGCACCGTATTTGTTTCTCGTGCCAGAACAGGAGCGGGGAGACCTTGGGATAAAGGAAATAAAGTAGTCCCACAAGCGACTTTGGCAGTTGAACACTATAATCGTATTTTTAGATTGATGCAAAAAGATATTCCAGTAAAATTAAGTTTGGAAATCAAGAGTCAGTACACCAACCCTGATGAAATGGAGCATAATATTATTGCAGAAATTCCGGGGACAGACTTAAAGGATGAGGTGGTTATTTTTGGGGCGCATTTTGATTCATGGCATACTGCTACAGGTGCTACTGATAATGGCGCTGGCTCTTCGGTAATGATGGAAGCAGCTAGAATTTTATTGGAAACCATTAAAGAGAGTGGGGTAGCCCCTCGTCGAACTTTGCGATTGGCTTTATGGACAGGGGAAGAGCAGGGTTTACTCGGTTCAAGAGGTTATGCTAAAAAACATTATGCTGAAGTAGCTCCAGGTACTTTCAACCCTCAATCTTTAAAACCAGCCCAAGAAAAAGTTGCTGGCTATTATAATTTGGATAATGGGACGGGTAAAATTAGAGGTGTTTATCTACAAGGGAATCAAGCAGTTGCCCCTATTTTTAGAAGTTGGTTGCAGCCGTTTAAAGATTTAGATGCGAGTACTTTAACCTTAAGTAATACAGGTGGAACGGATCATTTAGCTTTTGATGCTGTTGGTATTCCTGGCTTTCAATTTATCCAAGAACCCATTGCCTATTTTAATCGCACCCATCATTCTAATATGGATAATTGGGATCATTTAGTGGCAGACGACTTGAAACAAGCGGCTACTATTATTGCTTCTTTTGTGTGGCATACTTCGCAGCGGGATGAAAAATTGCCAAGAAAGACGATTGATACGGCTATGAAGAAAAGTGAGGAGTAGGAGTGAAGAGTTATAAGTGATGAGTTATGAATGGGATCTTATCATAACTTATCACTTATAATTCATAACTCAAAAAGCACGCTGAAACTAAATCCAGCGTGCCTAGCCACCTCTCATAAGAATGAGATACGATGAACTAATTAAATTCTATAGATAATCTGTGTTCCTTATTTTTTAATACGGATAATTATCACTTTTTAATCTAAGCTCTATAATAGCGAATTACTTTTTTGAGATGCGGCTCATATCTCTATTTTCAGCGTGTCCTTTGGGCTGTCCAGTATATTCAATAGTGGATTGGTCAGCGGCTTGAGCATTAATGCTTTTTAGGATATTTAAATCAGCAAAACTCATATCCCTAGTTTCAATAGAAGTATTTTGTAGTGTTAGTTTAGCTGCATGGAGTTTGGCAATGTCTCTTAGTTCTATTTTTGTATTTACTGCACTTCCTGTTAAATTCGCTTCTCCAATATCTTTCATCCATATATGTAAGTTATTGGCAACTACAAGCGCTAAACTGGCTTTACTTATATTTTGAATATTTAAATGTAAATTTTCAAACCTTAAAGTATCCATAGAAGTAATAACCGTTTTCCCAGCAATTTCAATTTCTGATAAATTTTTAAAACCCAATTTGACCTGAACAGCACCTTGTGGCTGTAACGTGTACTCCTCATTCACACTAAGTATTAGTTGTCCTTCTTTAGTTATTTTAGAGCTGAAATAATCGACTATATTCTCGTCAGAAGTTACTTCAAGAAATTCTTCTCCTTGACTAATGATAACTTCATAATGACCATCTAGATATAGTTTTGAAAAATTAGAGACAGCTAATTTTTTAGTTTTTAAGGTTCCTTTTCCTATCACTTTTGTTAGCCCATCTCCCATTCCCTTTGGTCCCAAACTGTTACGTAAAAAGATCATTCCAGTTAAGACATTTAATGCGATAGCGGCGATTAAACCTAAAAATATTTTATTACTGGTTTTCATGTTGCTTAATTTTAAAAATTAAAAATTGGAGGATAGTTTTTGACTACTTTATGACCTCATTATTTCTTAATTGCTTCAAATCCTCAAAACTAATCTCTAACAGTTCCATCAGTTTGAAAACCTCGGGTAAAAACTGTTTAATAAAGGCTTCTTTTTTCAGCGCTTTTGTTTTTTCTAGCGCATCCGCTGCTACAAAATAACCCACCCCACGCTTATTATAAATAATTTCTTTTTCTTGTAGGTAGGTAAAGGTTCTTGCTACCGTATTAGGGTTGACTTCAACTTGCGCAGCCATTTCTCGAACGGATTGAATACGATCTCCCTCTTTTAGCACTTCAGCTAAAATATTTTCGCATAAATAATCGGCAATTTGCATATAGATTGCTTTAGGTTTTGTAAACTTCATATTGTTACAATTTTTTCTTCCACTAAATTTTTCCGTTCATCGTAGGTGGGTAAAAAGATATTGGGTTTTGATGCCGGTTGTCCAGAAACAAGTATCCCGTATCAAATTATAATTCTGTTTCCTTCAATTTATAATAACCAACTGCTAATAAAACAGCGGGAATTATCCAGAACCCGATGAATCTTACATAACTTTCTGCATTGGATTCCATAAAATTCTGGAATTTTCTAGATGGTTCAACTGGCATCACTTTGCCATTAATACTCATTTCTGGTTTAAATTGATATAGCCCTTCAAATAAGTCAAACATCACCAATCGGAATAATAAGAGCGATATAATCGCTAAGGAGGCAGCAAACAAAACAGTACTCAAGGCTGTTTTAAAAATGGCAAATTTTCTAAAGTAAACGGCTCCTAATAAAAATAGGGTTTGGACAGCTAAATAAACTTGAAAGATTAGGGGATGCTCATAGGCGAAAAAATTGAATGCCCCAATATTGAAATCAAAAATGGTGATACCTAAAGATAAAGCTACACTAGTGGCGAACCAATAAAGAAGAGTGAATAAGATAGCAAATCCAGGCCCAGTAATTAACCATCTGCTTATAAACTTTTCCAAGGTAGAGCTAGGTAGAGTTAAATAAAATAATTTATTATCCGAGCGATTCATGTCCGTAAAAGATAAACTAGTAAGGACAAAACCACTAACTAACAGATAAAAAGGATAGGCAAATTCATTGAACTCATATTCCCGATTATAGGCCCAGCCGAGTCCATTGAAGACTATGACCAAAACAATAACTGCGGCAATTAAAAAAATGATTTTTTTGTTCTGAGCAAACTCCCTCTGCAATAATTGCCAAAATCGAGGGAGGGAAAAATATTGATTAGCTTCCATAATATTGTTTTTTATCGTAGGTTGATTATAGGTTGATTTATGGTCAGTTGATTCATTGTATTTCATGGAAATGGGCAATAAAAAAGTATTATAAACTGTAAATTTTCTACTGAAACAAAGGCTGAATTTCTGCTCTATTTGCCATCATTGCATTGAAAAATATTTCAATATCGACCTCCGTTTCTTCCTCGAATGAGTTTTCTTTAACGACCATATAACCTCCTAGTACTCGTTCTGCATACAAGACATCCTTGGGTGCTCCTCTACTATAAGAGACTTCAAAGTGTAACTTTTGAGCAATGGCTTCTACAGAATTATTAAACACAATCTTACCTCCATCTAATATAATAATAGGGTCCATTAAACTACCCATATCTCTTACCTGATGAGTGGAAATAATACAAGTTTGATCATCTGAGATAGCACCTGCGAGTACTTTTCTAAATAGACTCTTGGAAGGAATATCTAAACCATTTGTAGGCTCATCTAAAATTAATAAACGACTATTAGTAGCTAAACCAAATGATAAAATAGCCTTCTTTTTTTGTCCTTGTGATAAGCCATTTAATTTTTGATCTGCTGATATTTCAAAATCTCGTAAATATTTTTGAAATTCTTCCGTACTAAATTTTGGATAAAAAGGCGCATATATTTTAGGAAAAGTAGCCACCTTCATCCCTGGAATATATAGTTCTTCTGGCATAAAAAACAAATCCGATAAAAAGGCAGGAAATCTTTCTTCTGGATTAAAACCCATTGCCTTAATATTGCCTGACTTCGGAAATAATAAACCACCTATCAATTTCAGCAGACTAGTTTTTCCCGCACCGTTTTTTCCTAATAAACCATAAATATTGCCTGCTGGAATCTCCAAATTTAGTTCCTTGAATAAGGGGTTTCTTTTTTTGTAGTGGAAATTGACGTTTTGAAATTGAATCATAATAGCCGCTAATTGAGGTGATTAAAAGTTGTTCTAGATTTTAAATAACTCTTAGTCACATGAAAGAATAAGAGTAATTTTGTCGAGTGATTCCTCTTTTTTGTATTAGTGTATTACTTTACTAGTACACTACAAATTTAGGTAAACTCCTTTATAAAATGCAAGTATTTTTGAAAAAAAAATGAAAAAAAAATGGAAAAGCAATGATTTTTATTGAATTTTAGGGGAGAAAACTATCTTGATTATAAATTTTTTGAAAATAACTATGGAGAAAACAATTGAAAAAATCCTTCAAAATCAAATGATAATTAATGAATTGACAATTAAATGCCCAGGAGTAGATTTTACTGAAAAGGAAACTATTGCTTATAGATGGGTGTTTGATGAATTAGACGATGTGAGAAATTTCATGCCTCAATTTTTAAAGCGACCTAAGCGTTTTAATCATAAGCCGCCAAAACTGATTTGTCAATCTCTTGGATTATCTTTCTTTAAAACAGAGGAGAAAGCAAGAAATAAATTGCTGTTTCTAAAATGTCAATTAACCGAAAAGGCTTATAAAAATTTAGGAACGAAATTAGCAATAGGCAACTTAAAACCAATTTTTGGACTAACAAATAATGCTAATAAAGATGGACATTTCACCCATTATCCTTATGAACAAGTTGATTTAAAGGATTCTTTTATCATAAATGGGGTATTGTAAAAACGAATGTAAAATGGAAAAAATTAAAGGGATTACCATTAAAAGATTGGCTGTAAAACTTAAAAAAATGGGAGACCTCATTCATTATGAAGGCCCTATCTTATCTCATTTTGTTAGTGAAAACAATGAAGATTTTTTGTTTTATTGGGTTGAAAATGACGAAAAATGCAATAGATGGTTGGTTTATAAAACAAGTAATGATTTATTGAACCAATTTTTTAACCAACAAATAAATCATCAAGATTTAATCCGAAGTACGATTGATGGCTTTGTTTATTTGATTGATATAAATGATAATTTAGACTATCAAAATATTATTATTACACCTGTGGAACAACTTCCTGAGGTTTATTTGCCTTCCGCTGCATCTTATTATGACTCAAACAATTACGAAGATTATGCAGCCCAATTAAAAATTTACTTAGATTTACACCTGTCCAGAATAGTCAAATTTAAAGCTTCGGAACAATCGCCTACTATTTCAATGGCAATGGAACCTGATATACCAATTTATAAGAAACCTGATTAGGGTTACAGATTAAGCAACACAATGATAATAGGCTTCGACGCAAAAAGAATATTTAATAACCAAACAGGTTTGGGCAATTATAGTCGGACCTTAGTAGACAATTTACAAAGATATTTTCCTGATGAAGCATATCTTTTGTGCGCTCCCCAATTGCCTACTACTAGTAACAAATATACCAATCAGTTTAAGACCATCACTCCAACTACCACTTTCAAACATATCTGGCGTAGCTATTCTATAAAAAAAGATTTGGAGCGAGAAGGAGTTGATTTATATCATGGACTGAGCAATGAAATTCCTTTTTGGTTAAAAAATACCAAAACAGTAGTGACTATTCACGATGTCATTTTTAAAGCCTTACCCCATACCTATCCTCAATTAGATAGATGGTTATACGAAGAGAAAACTCGTTATGCTTGTAAATATGCAGATACCATTATTGCTATCAGCGAACACACCAAACAAGATTTAATTAAATATTATAACGTTCCATCAGAACGGATAAAAGTACTCTACCAAGCTTGTCAACCCATTTTTTATACAGATAATATACCTGAAAATAAAGCAGCTAATGCCCTTGTAAACGAACTGCCATCTGAGTATATATTGTCAGTAGGATCGATTATAGAGCGGAAGAATTTATTGAATGTGGTCAAAGCCCTTTGGCAAATACCAGAAAAGCAGCGAATACCACTAGTGGTAGTTGGAAATGGAAAGAAGTACAGAAAAAAAGTAGAAGCTTATATTAAAAGCCATCGTTTAGAAAAATGGATTTATTGGATAGATAATTTAACTGCTGTTACTACCCTAAAGAAATTATACCAGCATGCCCAATTACTAGTGTATCCTTCTTCTTATGAAGGTTTTGGGTTACCTGTAGTAGAAGCTATGCTATCTGGAACACCTGTTATTACTTCTTCTATTTCTTCTCTACCAGAAGCAGGAGGTCAATATGCTAAGTTGGTAAATCCGAATAAAATTGATGATTTAAGAGTAGCGACTCAAGAAATATTAGCAGATAGTGAACTAAAAAGAAAAATGAGTATAGCGGGAAAAAAAGATGCTTTAGAGCGGTTCAATCCTGTAAAATTGACTACTGAATTGATGGAACTTTATCATTTAACAGTAGGCAGCACAGGCTGACCGAAAACCAATAGTTAGCTATCAATCCAGACCCCTATCAGTTTGAAGGGATTTTCTTATAAAAATTGTGGGGGAACGTCTATTTTATAAGAAAGCTCTATATCCGTTAGCCATATCTCCTTGAAAAAAATTGAAGATTTGTTGCAAAAAGAAATAGAATAATTTTTTACCCAGCAACCAGCTTAATGTAACTTAGAACTTACCAAATTCAAAAACTCTGCTCTAGTGGTTTGCGCCTTAAAAGCACCTGTAAAAGCAGAGGTAGTCGTTACAGAATTTTGTTTCTGCACTCCACGCATCATCATGCACATATGGCGAGCCTCCATGATAATGGCGACTCCTAATGGTTTTAAAGTATCTTGAATACAGTTTAATATTTCGTGGGTTAATCGTTCTTGGACTTGCAAGCGGCGTGCAAAAACATCCACTACTCTAGGGATTTTACTTAAACCAACAATTTTACCATCTGGAATATAAGCAATATGGGCTTTGCCAAAGAAAGGTAGCATGTGGTGTTCACAAAGGGAATACACCTCAATATCTTTAATTAACACCATCTCATTGTAATCCTCCGAAAACATGGCGGATTTTAAGATAGCTGCGGCATCCATATCATAGCCGTGCGTCAAAAATTGCATGGCTTTAGCAGCTCGTTCAGGTGTTTTTAATAAACCTTCTCTTTTAGGGTTTTCACCTATTTGGGCTAATAAATCATGAAATTTATTAGATAAATCGGCAGTTACTTCTTTGTTGTAATATTCTGTCTTTTTATAATTCACTATTTGATTTGTATAGTATTTTGAATAATTTGAGTAGAGAGGTTTTGAAAAAATATTAGTTTAACTAAAAGGTGATAAAAAACAATTCGGCTATTTGATACCAAACTTTTCATTGTCTTTGTGACGAACTTATTTTGTTTTAGTTACTAATTGAGGACGGAAAAAATCGTTTTCAGTAATAGAAGCATCCATTCTATTTTATGATAAATACAAAGTTGTATGTGTCAAAAAAATTATGTTCTATGTGTACTACTCACCAAAATATTCCGCATAAATATTTTCAGTCTCATATAGTTTGACAGCATGCAACTGACAATCTTTAATATGAGGTGCTAACTGTTTCCAGATAAGAATAACCAAATTTTCGGTTGTTGGTTGAGTTTTTTTGGAAATAAATTTTACATCTTTGTTTAAATTAGAATGATCGAGGTAGTCTAAGACTTCTTTTTTGATTAAATTGCTCAATTGTTTTGCATCCATGACAAACCCCGTTGAGGGGTCAGGAGTTCCTTTTACGGTGATAAATAACTCGTAATTATGACCGTGAAAATTTTTATTGGCGCATTTACCAAATACTTGAATATTTTTCTTTTTCGACCAATCTTTTACCCATAATTTATGTGCTGCATTGAATCTTTCCCGCCTTGTTAGATAGACTGTTGCCATTTTTTTAGTTTGTTGACGGTACGCAAAGGACGGTACACGGTCTGTCTATGCCTAATATAAGGTTGATTTGTTAGTTGATTATTAGTTTATTTTGGAGTCCTATCTCTTTTACTTTTTATGCAAAAATATTTGATTTAAAAATAAGTGCGCAAAAGTACGAAGAAATGAATTTTTAGTCGGGTTTTTTCTACTTTTGTTGCTTGACAATTTTAGTTCATTAGAGAAAACTACATTTATTCATAGATGGTTTCAGTTTTCAGATAATAGGTTTTAAGTCATTTGTTATTTAATCGGACACCTTTTACCTGATACCTGACACCTACTAATTCCAATACAAGTTGGCAAAAAAATCAACCAAAACTAAACCTAAAGTAAAAAAAGTAACCCCTTTAATGAAACAGTATTTTGGGGTGAAAGCAAAACATCCTGGGGCTATCTTATTATTTAGAGTAGGCGATTTTTACGAAACATTTGGAGAAGATGCGATTACTGCCTCCAAAGTTCTCAATATTATTTTAACAGCACGAAATAATGGAGGAAGCCAAATAGAATTGGCGGGCTTTCCTTACCATTCGATGGATACTTATTTACCAAAATTGGTACGGGCGGGCTATCGAGTAGCGATTTGTGAGCAATTAGAGAAACCGAGTAAGGAGAAAAAGATTGTTAGAAGAGGGGTAACAGAAATCGTTACACCCGGAGTAACAACAGATGCCAATATTCTAGACCATAAATCGAATAATTATTTAGCGTCTATTGCCTTTGGGAAAAAAGGAAAAATGGGCGTTTCTTTTCTAGATATTTCTACAGGCGAATTTTTAGTAAGTGAAGGCCCTTTGCCTTATATAGATAAATTAATTCAAGGGTTTAAACCAACTGAAATCATTTATTCCAAAGATTTTCGGAAGCAATTCGAAAAAGAGTTTGGCGATAAATTTTACACTTTTACCTTGGATGAGTGGATTTACATGCCTGATTATACCCGTGAAAAACTATTAGATCATTTTAAAGTACCGTCCTTAAAAGGTTTTGGTGTAGAGGAAATGAATTTAGCACAAATTGCTGCTGGAGCCTCTTTGCATTATTTAGCTACGACAGAGAATACCAATTTAAAACACATTAATACGATTGGTAGAATTCACCAAGAAAAATATGTTTGGCTGGACCGTTTTACCATTCGCAATTTAGAATTGGTTTATAGCAACCATGAATCTGGCGTTCCCCTAATTACTATTTTAGATAAGACGATTTCACCAATGGGCGCTCGCTTATTGAAAAAATGGGTGGTTTTACCCTTAAAATCAAAAGAAGCCATTGAAGCGAGATTAGATATGGTGGACTATTTTTTAAAGAATAGTGAAATAACGGAAGAAATCGCAACGAGTATTCGACAAATTGGAGATTTAGAACGCTTAATCTCTAAGGTACCTTTAGGCAAAATAGCCCCACGAGAAATAGTCCAGATTCATAGAGCTTTGGCGGTCATTCATCCCATGAAGTTTTTATTGACAGGTACAGAAAACGCCTTTTTGCAAAAAATGGGGGATGGCTTAAATCCTTGTCAAAAATTAAAGGAACAAATAGCCAAATGGATCAAACCAGAACCCCCTGTTAATTTGGCAAAAGGAGGCGTGATTGCTGACGGAGTAAATAAAGAATTAGATGAATTAAGGCATATAGTTAAAAATAGTAAAGATATTTTAGAAAGTATTCGAGTCAAAGAAGCAGCAGAAACGGGTATTGATAATTTAAAAATCGCTTTTAATAATGTTTTTGGCTATTATTTAGAAGTTACAAATAAATACAAGAATAAAGGACTCGTTCCTGAAAATTGGGTCAGAAAACAGACCTTGACGAATGCAGAACGATATATAACAGAAGAACTTAAAGTGTTGGAAACCAAAATTTTATCTGCACAGGAAAAGATTTTAGTTCTAGAAGATCGCTTATATAAAGAATTGGTAGAAGTGATTAGTGGGTATATCCAACCAATACAACATAATGCAAGTATTATAGCTCAATTAGATTGTCTCTGGTCTTTTTCCAAAGTAGCTGCCAAACAAAATTATTGCCGTCCGGTCATCAATGATAGTACGCTTATAGAAATCAAAGAAGGTCGTCATCCCGTGATTGAACAGCAATTAGAATTGGGAGAATCCTATGTGCCAAATGATGTTTTTTTAGATAGTGACACGCAGCAAGTGATGATGATTACTGGTCCTAATATGGCGGGGAAATCAGCCCTATTACGACAAGTAGCTTTGATTAGTTTAATGGCGCAAATGGGTAGCTTTGTTCCCGCAGCAAGTGCCAATTTGGGCATTGTAGATAAGGTCTTTACTAGGGTAGGAGCATCAGATAATATTTCTTCAGGGGAATCTACTTTTATGGTGGAAATGAATGAGACGGCAAGTATTATGAATAATATTTCTGATCGAAGTTTGATTTTATTAGATGAAATTGGTAGAGGAACGAGTACTTATGATGGCATTTCTATTGCTTGGTCTATTGCAGAATTCCTGCATAATAATGGAATCGCTCGACCCAAAACCTTATTTGCTACGCACTACCACGAATTGAATGAATTGGCGAATAAATTTGAGCGCATCAAGAATTTTAATATTGCAACTAAAGAAATTGGACAAAAAGTAATCTTTCTTAGAAAATTGATCCCTGGTGGTAGCCATCATAGTTTCGGGATTCATGTAGCTAAAATGGCAGGGATGCCTAGAAGCATTGTCGAAAGAGCCGCACATATCTTAACGCAATTAGAGCAAAAGTCAGTAGAAGGCAATGAAAATACGGATGGCATCAAAAGCAATCAAGTAGATACTCAACAAATTGTGCCAGAAAACTACCAACTAAGTATTTTTGAAACGGTTGATCCTACCTTAGGAAAGCTAAAGGAACAATTGCAAGACTTACAGATTAACTCGATGACACCGATAGAGTGTATGATGAAACTGAATGAATTGAAGAAGTTATTGGAGGAATGATGAAGTGGCAGAGGGCTAAGAGTGAGGAGCAGGGGGGAATCATCCTTGCCGATTAACCTCTTTTCCCTCCTTCATACTATAAAATCCACCAATTAAAACAGCCAAAGGAATCAAAAAATGAGGTATCCGCATCACCGATTCGTGTAACCATTGTAACAATACATAATCCAACCATTCCCAATTAAAATTAGCCCAGACTCTAGCAATGGTGGTCCCGAATCCCCAAATAACAGCATAAAGTAAAAAGAAACGTGCCCATTTCCAAGGTAGAAAAATACCGATGGCAACTATAAAATCTAATATACCAGCAGTCATTAAAAACGTTTTAGCTAGAACTTCGTCTATCCCTAATATATTCATGGTCATTTCCATAAATTGTACAGGAACCGGATAATAGCCAATAGCATATAAACCATGACAAGTAAAAGTTAAAGCAATGGCAATTTTTAAAGTTAAGATGAATTTAGTGGAAATAATTATGGTTTTTTTTTGCCGAAACCACCACCATAAAAAAAATGGACTACCAAATTGCAAAGTATATTCAAAAAATTGTCCAATACTAAAAAAACGCTCCTTACAATAGAGTAGGGCAAGAGAAATTAATGCGAGGGAACTAAGTACTAAAAAATGATGAAGGAAACGAGGTAGTTTATGTATAAATAAGGCGATAAAAGCAGAGTATAGATAGAAAAAACCAAATACTTTGATACTGTTTCCAATAGCATTATCTACCTCCATGCTAGTAATATACGTCTCCCATTCCATAAAGGTAAGTCCTTCGATCATACCACTTAATAATTGCTCATCCCATAATAAGGCTCGAAAAGGCGCATCCCAATATAAATGTTGCCAAGCCCTGCCTATTAAAACTGTAAAAGTGGATAGTTGTAGTATTTTACCAAAAAGCGAAATACTCTTCAATTTTAAATTTTCAATTTTCAATTTTCAATTTATTTTACTTCCAATCCCAAGCGACAATAGCCCATTCTTCTGCTGGTGTGGAGAAAATATGAATGATTTTAAAGCCAACTTTTTCATGAGCTCGCATAGATCTAGTGTTTCTAGTGGCTATTTCTGTAATAATATATTTAAAACTAGAGGACATCTCTTTTTTCATTTGTTGATATAAACCAGCAAAAACACCTTGCCCTCGATATTTTTTAGCTACACAGACTTGACCCATTACAAAATAAGGTGTTTGTTGTAGAGAATCGCCTTTATAAGACAATTGATCAATTTTATTAAAAAGTGGAATAAGCACAGGTATTTTATTGCCAAATTCAGGAAGCATAACCAAGGTATAACCAATTAAATGGTCACCATCTTTAGCAATAATATGTGGAAATTTTTCATTCATAGCCGACAAAATCTCAAAATCATGATGAACGGTTACAAAACCTTGTGCTTTGGCTTCTGCAGGGCTAATATTTTGGGGGAGATTTATAGATTGCAAATTTAAAATTTGATGGATTTCATTCGTATCGGTAACTTTAGTAAATCGTATCAATTTATTAAACTTTAGTCAAAAAATGGTAAATTAAACAAAACTATGCATATTAAAAAGGCAGCTACTTCCGTAGAAGCGCTGCCGCAATAGAGAGAATCATTAAAGGCTAGTCTTTAGATAAATTCTATTTATCTATATATTTTAACTTGTAAAACAAGAATTTTTAAAGAAAGAGAAAATTTGGTTATCCTTTTGTTATTTTACTACAAATATAACTTAAATATTTATATTCTTCAATTAAAAATATAAAAAATATTAAAAAATAATAATATAACTTATTAATAGTCAAACATCAATGTATATACAATTATCTATTTGTAATGTTGTAATGTGAGAATCCTTCAATAATATTTTTAATATCAATCCTTGCCTAATTGTCTAAATTGTCTTGAACGAAAGATTACAAGGGAACGATAAATAGGAAACGTAAAATATATTCCTATAAACTAATTTTATGAAAGAATTAGCTGTGTAACTTTAACCATTCCTTAATTTACAAATCCCTTAAATTCTCCTACCTTTGTTGGTAAATAAGAAAGCCCCTTCTTTCGTGCAAATTTCCTTTACCGAGGGAACCAAATAAAAGTTTTAGATGGCCAAACTATTTGAAACTAATCACTAACTAAATTTATCGAGCTAAACTAATTATGAAAAAAGTACCATTATTATTCTTCTTTACGCTATTAATTTCGTCTCTTTGCGCCCAAAATTTAACTAATATGGATTCAGTAAGTTACAGCGTTGGCGTGTTAATCGCCAAAAATTTAAAAAGCCAAGGTGTTGAAAATATTGATGCACCTTCTATGACTGCGGCAGTTGCCGATGTTTTTAAAGGAAACGCTTTAAAAATCAGCCCCGAGCAGGCAAACACCATTTTTCAGCAGTATATGCAAAAGCAGTCTGCAAAATTGAATGCCGATAAAATTGAAGCAGGTAAAACCTTTTTAGAAAATAATGCAAAAAGACCAGAAGTAACGGTATTACCTAGTGGCTTACAATATGAGGTATTGACCGCAGGAACTGGTGACAAACCAAATTCTAGCCAAAAAGTAACCGTGCATTATCAAGGCACTTTGATTGACGGAACGGAGTTTGATAGTTCTTATAAACGAGGAAATCCAGCAACTTTTGGGGTAACACAAGTTATTAAAGGATGGGTAGAAGGCTTACAATTAATGCAACCAGGCGCTAAGTGGAAATTATATATTCCTTATGATTTGGCTTATGGAGAAAGGGGGTCACCGCCACAAATCAAACCATTTTCCGCTTTGATTTTTACAATAGAATTGATTAGTATTCAATAAAAGTCGATTGTCAGTTATTCAGTTATCAGTTATCAGTTGTCAGTTATTATTATATAAAAACTGACAACCGATAACTGACTACAAATTATACCGTCTTCGATTGACGGACAGGACGAGCGACTATTTCTTTAGGTTGCTCTTTTTTTTTGTAAGAATTAAAGAAGCTAAACCAACGCATCTTTATCACCCCAAAAACAGCTTCTTTGATAATACCACCAGACATTTTGGAAGTACCTATGATTCTATCTGTAAAAGTTATAGGTACTTCTATTATTTTAAAGCCTAAAGTACGAGCTGCATATTTCATTTCGATTTGGAAAGCATAGCCAATAAAGCGAATCTTATCTAAATCCAAAGTTTCCAATACTTTTCTTTTATAGCAAACAAACCCAGCCGTTGGGTCATTCACATTCATCCAAGTTATCAATTTCACATACCAAGAAGCGCCATAGGAAAGGATTAATCTATCCCAAGGCCAATTCACGCATTTACCTCCCCTAACATACCTAGAACCAACGGCTACATCTTTATTTTGGTCAATACAAGCCGCTCTAAGATTAATTAATTTTTTAGGTGGATGAGAGAAATCAGCGTCCATCTCACAGATAAAGTCATATTTTTTTTCAATACCAAATCTAAAACCTCGAATATAAGCGGTACCAAGTCCTAATTTGCCTTCACGTTCAATAAGATGAAGCGATTTAGGGTATTGCGGTTGCATTTTTTTTACGATTTTAGCAGTACCATCAGGAGAACCATCATCCACAATCAATACATGAAAAGGGACATTCAAAGAAAAAACAGCCTTTATAATATCGGCGATGTTTTCTTTTTCATTATAGGTAGGAATAATTACTAAACTATCTGACAAACTGTGGGAATTTTCGAATAGCAACTATTTTAATTAAGAAAAATAGCCGCTATAATGTTACTCAATATATACTTTAAAGTTGAATGTTTTGAAGACTAGTTTATAGGTCTATTTACAAAAAACGAACCGTTTAGAAATTCAGTCTATCTATACGCTTAATTTTTACACAAATTTATTGACCTTAGTTTTATAAATGGGTGAATAAAAAGTTAATAGTCGAAAGAAAACACTTGGTCAATATTACCAGATAATACGATTCTCAACCAGAAAAGTTGAGAGATTGTCAGGGTATTTTTGAAATCTACTAAATGAAAATCAGGAAAAATATAGGACTAGACCTTTTTCAGGACTCAAATTACAACTGAAATCAACCTACATTTTCAGGTTTTATAAGCTTATCTGCCTTATTTTTGTAGTGTCTTCTAAGAGTTACTTGAAAAACAATTCTTGTATTTTTAAAGACAATGATAATATATTTTTAGGAAAAATATAGCCAAATTAATTTGGTAACTGTATTAAGGGAACAGGTAAAATATAACCTACCCATCTGATAGCTTTCTTTTGCCCTTCT
>CAZXYA010000146.1:0-17609 GCA_964644655.1 uncultured Saprospiraceae bacterium
TAATCACCATACTTACAGCGGTCATTGGTGCAGTGGGTCCTGAAATCTGGGTATTCGTACCACCAAATAAGGCAGCAAAAAAACTAATAAAAATGGCTCCATAAAGCCCTGCTGCTGCTCCCATTCCCGATTGTAAACCAAAAGCCAAGGCTAGTGGAAGGGCAACAATACCAGCGGTAATACCACCGAATAAATCTCCTTTAAAATGGGAGAAATCAAATCCAAATTTTTTCATGAGCTCGTTTTTTTCGTCAAATGGCATACGCTTTTTTCTTCATCACAAGAAATTTCTTTTGAGGTGTATCCATGACTATCACCCTTTTGTTAAGAGTGACCAAATCTTTATAAAATAGAATAATATGAATAGTGCTGTAGGAATAAAATATCGTAGCTTAGATTTCTAGTCTGAATAAATGGATGATTTGCTAAATTCCAAAAATTTAGTAAATCTAAATCCTTGATTTTTATAGAGAAAAAGATTTACTAAATCTACTAGATTTTAGCAAATCAGGCGTTCTCGGTCAGCCTAAGGAATGCGGAAAAAATAAATTTACAAATTTAAAATTATAAACTGCTGATTGTCAGGATATTTTTTAATTTTAATTTGCATTTTAATTTTAATTGATTCCTAAGAAGTTACTTTATCATTCCTAAACAGTAAAATGTTCTGGAGGAGGCGTAAGGATTTCTCGATTCGGACACGACTTCGAGTCCTTATAATTAAAAGCAGTCAAACATCTTTTTAATAAGGCTTGTTGACTTGCCAAAAATTCAACAGGAAATTTATCATTTAATAATTCTTCGTTCTTTTTCTCTTCTTTTTCAGATTCACTATCACTAAAATCACATAGTTCAATGGTTATCGTGTCCACATCTAACACCCAGTAGACCATAGAATCTGCCAAAAATAGACTAGCAAAAGCCAATAAGATAATACTTCTAGAAAAGAGTTGATATGCTGTTAACTGCTGCAAATAGATGGTTTCGTGATAATAATCCTTTGTTTGAAACAAGAGAATTTTTGAAAAGTTTAGGCAAATATATTAAAGATTAGGAGAATTTGTCGTACTGAGCACCACCTTTCTTATGACTTATTTTTCTCCTAATAGATTGATTGCTAATATTTTTCTTTACATTCGTGTGACAATAATTTTTTCAAAACAAAACTTGTGACTGTTCAGAATAGAGCGCAGACCTGCCTGCCGGTAGGCAGGGATTAAAGAAAAGAGATAGAAATCGGTAAACCCTTTAATTTTTCGGTAAAAAACCGAAGAAATTATTGGTAATCCTTGTTTTTGCTCTCTTCTCTCAATGAAATGGTCTCTACTCTACTGAATAGTTGCCAAAACTTTTAATTATGAATCCTTATGCAGCGTCAGCTATAGCGGCTATCATTCCAATGATAGTGGGCTTTCTTTGGTATAATCCCAAAACTTTTGAGAATGCCTGGATGGATACCATCGGCATGACAAGAGAAAAAATGGAAAGTGGGAATATGTTAGTCACGCTTGGGTTATCTTTTTTAATGGCTTTTATCTTAACATTGCCACTCGCTTTTTTCGTGAATCATCCTGCGAGTAATGGAGGTGCGCCTAGTTCTGATACTTTTGGGCATGGTGCATTTCATAGTGTTTTTATGACCATTCTAATTGTTTTACCAATTATTGGAACGAAAGCACTTTTCGAGCAAAGAAGTTTTAAATATGTTTTAATTAATGTTGGATACTGGATGGTGACCCTCGCATTAATGGGTGGAACATTGGACTATCTTTTGCCAACTTTTGGGAGTTAAAACCCTTTTTTTAAAACTATTTTATCCATAAAAAATAAACTTATAATGAATATATTAGCACATGTATTAGCGGCAGCTTCTGCGCTGGCCATGGGATTTATCTGGTATCATCCAAAAACTTTTGGTACAGCTTGGATGCGAGGCGTTGGTATGACCGAAGAAAAAATGGCTTCGGGGAATATGGCAATACGTTACGGCCTAGCATTTTTATTAGCGTTCCTATTTTCTCTTTTTGTCGCTTATTTTGGAGGAAGCCACGAAGAGAAAGTTTTATCTCGTTTTGAACATTTCACCTATCATGGCGGACAATTGGGCTTAGTAATGGTTATGCCTATTTTAGTGATTGTTTCCTTGTTTGAAAAACTTGATTTTAAAACCATTGCCATTAATGTAGGCTATTGGGTGGTCACTTTAACAGCTATGGGCGCTATTCTTGGCGCTATGGGACCAGGGTAACAGTTAGGCTTACTAGTATGGAATCTAATAGTAATATACTATCGAAAATTAGATTGTCCACCCCCAATCTGCAATCATAATTCATACATCTTAAATCATAAATCTCTCTTGTTTTAAACTAGATGGATTTATGATTAATTATGTTAAGTTTTTTCTGTTTATCCACCGTTTTAATATAAATCGGGTGTATTTCAAGATAATAACCTAGAATTTTATAAAGGTCAGAATCTTTAAAGAGATAGTTTTTAGAGAGACAAAGCACAAAAAATAATTTCAACTTTCTAAAAAATAGGCAAAGAATTGCCTTACTTTGCCTCTATGAATCATTCAGCAGGCGTAAAAAATTATTACGAAAAAAATACTCGCAGATTTCTATGGTTTCATAGAGACGCCGCTACTAAAAGTATTCATCAACCACTTTGGAAAGAAGCGCATTTTACCTTAAAAGAAGCTGTTTATTATGCCAATGAATTAGTCTTGCAAAAAATAAAAAACTACCCTACTAAAGAAAAATTAACCATTATAGACTTAGGTTGCGGTGTCGGTAGCAGTCTTTTTTATCTGGCAGATCATTTATCTCAAAATGCCACTTATTATGGCATTTCTATTAGTGATACTCAAATTAACTTTGCCAAAAAAGAAGTAATCAATCGCACTAAAACTATACCATTAACCTCTACTTTCAATTTTATTACAGCAGATTTCACTCAACTACCAACCAATATTCCATCTGTAGATATTGCCTTTTCCATAGAAGCCTTTGTTCATGCTTCAGCAGCAGAAAAATATTTGGAACAAATTAGTCATCGGTTAAAAAAAGGAGGTAAATTGATTTTAATTGATGATTTTTTAAAGGATGGCATTGATCGAGAACAATTGAATATGAAGGGACAAAAAGCAATAACTGATTTTGAATATGGTTGGATGGTTAATAGCTTAAAAACAAAAGAGGAACTAGCAGACATAGCAGCCGATTATAGCCTACAAATTATAGAAGAAGAAGATCTAACTCCTTATATGCGGAATGGGACGCTGAAACATCAATGGATTCGCTTCTTAGTGTTTTCTTTTCGCTGGTTATATGAGTTATTACCAACTAAATCTCCTTATTTTCGTTCTTGGATTGGTGGTAAAGGAAAGCAGTATTGTTTGAAGCATGGAATTATACAGTACAAAAAAATTGTGTTGAGGAAGATTGATTAAAAAAGAAAAATAGACAGCATATATTTTGTTATTGTCAATTATTATGCTTTACCTAGGCATCTATAAAACAATTCCATTCGTTAAACAATTACTCTAGTACTATAAATACTAACCAATATTATAATTAAACCTAGCAATGAGATATTTATTTTTCAGCCTACTAGTAGTTTTAGCTTTCACCAATTGCAAATCCGTCCGCATCTTGCCCACAGGAGACTTTAGCGAATCTACCGCAGCCCCTGCACCAGATTATACTAAATCTTATTATTGGGCAGCATTACCAACTAAAAAAGATGAAGCAGATAGTGCGCCAAAAGGTGTAACTGACGAACAAGCAAATGCCGAAGTAGATGTCTTTTTTATGCACCCAACCATTTACACAGGAGAAGAAGGAGATGACCAATGGAATGGCCCTGTAAATGACCCTGCTTTGAATAAGAGAGTAGATGAAAGTACCATTCGGTTTCAAGCTAGTATTTTTAATGGTGTAGGAAAAGTATATGCGCCAAGGTATAGACAAGCCCATATCAATGCTTATTTTATTTCAGACCAAGCCCAAGCGAAAAGAGTATTTGATTTAGCCTATGAAGATTTAAAAAATGCTTTTCAATATTATCTAGATAATTATAATAATGGCAGACCGATTATCATTGCTTCCCATAGCCAAGGTACTACGCATAGCAAGAGATTGGTCAAAGAATTTTTTGATGGTACGCCTTTACAAAAGCAATTTGTAGCTGGATATTTAGTTGGTATTCCCGTTTTAAAAGACGAATTTGAAAATATTCCTGTTTGCCAAACGCCATCCCAAACGGGCTGTTTTACTTCTTGGCGAACTTTTAGAAGTGGATTTACCCCCGAAGAATATACCTCTGACAAGGTAGCCGTAACGAATCCATTGTCTTGGACAACCGACGATAAAACCGTTGCTAAAACTCAAAATAAAGGCGCCGTTTTAAGAAAATTGAAAAAACTTTACCCTGAATTAACTAGTGCGCAAATAATGCCAAAAGATGGGATTCTATGGACAGAAAGACCTAAGTTTTTTGGTAGCTTTTTATTAAAGAATCCCAATTATCACATCGCTGATTTTAATTTTTATTATATGAATGTGCGAGAAAATGCACAGGAACGAGCAGCCGCTTTTTTAGCAAAACAATAGACTGGTTGCTGGTTGTTCGAACTAGCAACCAGCAACTAGTAAACCAGCAAGTCATGAAAAAAAGATACATTTTTTCTGCCCTTCTTTTAGGGGCACTTTTCTTTGGTCCTAAAGCGGAATTTGAAGCAGTTAATGGTAAAATTGACCCTATTAAAGTGCCACTAGAACAATTAGACCAATACATTCAAGAAAAGGAAGCCAAAGTCGTTAATCTAAAGCCCAATAATGAGTCAAGGATTATTTGGGCAGACTCTGTTCGGAAAACGGAATATGCAGTCGTTTACTTACATGGGTTTTCGGCAAGCATTTGGGAAGGAGATGCTATGCACACTCAATTTGCAGAAAGATATGGTGCCAATTTATACCTCGCTCGACAACAAGACCACGGCATTGATGATAAAAATACTTTTAAAAATTTGACCCCTAAAAATTATATGGATTCTGCTAAAGAAGCTATTGCTATTGGGCAACAATTGGGAGAGAAGGTCATTTTAATGTCTTGTTCTACGGGTGGTACTCATTCTTTATATTTGACGGCTCATAATCCAGAAATGGTACATGCACAAATTTTGTACTCTCCAAATATTGCCATTGCTAGTGCCGCCGCTCAATTAACAACGATGCCTTGGGGCGAATATTTGACAGGCGCTATGGTTGGGGATTATGTAAAATCAGGGGCTTATGGCAAACCAGCAATGGAGAATATGGCAACTACCCAATATCATTCTAAAGGAATTATTGCCTTAGAAGCCTTATTGGAGCAAACCATGCTTCCCGAAACATTTAATAAAATTAAGTCTCCTTATTTCGTTGGTTATTTTTATAAAAATGAGGAAGTACAAGACCCTGTAGTTTCTGTCCCAGCCATGTTAGAAATGGATCAACAAACCGCTACACCTGCTAATCAAAAAAGATTAGCTCCTTTTGCGAATGTGAATAATCATGTGGTTTGTTCTTTGCGACAGTCGGAGGATATTGAAGCGGTTAGGAGGGCAACTTATAGTTATGCGGAGGAAGTATTGGGAATGCAGCCATTAGGAGATTAACTTATTCGCCTTCCTTTAAAACTCCTGTAATTTTATAGTCTATTGTTCCTGCATATTTTAAGGTTTTTCCGATAGGATTATCTATTCCAAAAAATCGTTGCGCTAAACTTTCTTTTAGCATGATTTTACAGTTGTTAAGTGATAGTTACTGCTACTCCGAACGTAAAGTTTTTACAGGATTTGCAATAGCTGCTTTCATACTTTGCATCCCCACGGTCAATAAAGCTACGCCAATTGTCAAGATACCTGCTATTAAGAATACACCCACTTCTATCTCAATACGATAAGCATAATTGGTGAGCCATTCTTCCATGAGGTAATAAGCTAATGGACAAGCGACTAATAAAGCCATCCCTATTAATTTCAGGAAATCCTTGGACAATAGACTAATAATCCCTACAATACTTGCGCCTAATACTTTGCGAACACCAATTTCTTTAGCTCTTTGTTCGGTAGAAAATACAGCTAAACCGAACAGCCCAAGAACAGAAATAAAAATGGCTAAGCCCGCTAATAATCTGAAAAGACTGGCGTTTTTTTGTTCGCTTTTATAGAGTTGGTCGAAAGAATCATCCATAAATTGATACTCAAATGGTTTATTTGGATGATAGATTTCCCATGCTTGTTTGGTAGCGGCTATAGCTTCAGCAACTTTGCCAACCTCTGTTTTTATTAAAATATTACCATGCGCCCAAGCATTTGTGTAAAGCACTAGGGGTCCTATAGATTCATGTAAACTTTTGTAATGAAAATCCTTAACTATGCCTACTATTTGCCCTTCTGTTTGATGAAATTTAAATCTTCTACCTACGACTGGTTCAGGTATGCCCAATTTTTTTATAGCGGTTTCATTTAGAACAACATTGTAGTCATCAGCTTCGCTATTTGGCAGAAGCCAACGACCATTTAATAAAGTCAATCCCATCAAATCGCCAAAGTTGGCATCAATAGAGAATTGACCTACTTTTAATCTAAATTCCCCTTCGGGTTTTCCCTCCCATTCAAGTGATCGATTTGTTCCATTTATCATATTGAGAATAGACCCATTTGCTGTTGTTGTACCTTGAATAACAGGAGAAGTAGCTAATGAATTTTGGATACCTTTTACAATATTCGTCCGCTGCTTAGTGTAAGGAATCACCAACTCAAAAACATGAGATTTATCATAACCTAATGCTTTTTGTTGAATGTATGCTCGTTGTTGAAAAATAACCAATGCCCCAATAATTAATGCTATCGTAATGGCAAATTGAGCAACGACTAATCCTTTACGGAAAGTCGTATTTTTCATTTTAAGGAAATTTTGCCCTCGCAAAAATTGTTGTGGAGCAAAACCAGTCAAAAATAAAGCGGGATAAATACCCGATAAAAATAAGGTAGTTAATAAAGTACCAAGACAAACGACAATAATAGCGGGATTTGTTAAATCTAATTGAAAGACTTTTTCTGTAAAATTATTAAAATAAGGCATGGCTAATTGTACAATAGATAAAGCCAAAATCAAAGCTACTACCGTCATAATTAAACTCTCCGAAAAAAAGCGTTGGAATATGGTTTGTCCATCTGCACCAATAATTTTTCTAATCCCTACTTCTTTGGTACGCATGCCTGCTTGAGCGGTAGTTAGACTGACGTAATTGACACAAGCCAGGAACAAAATGATGAAGCCAATGAAACCAATTATGTAAATCATTTGTCGGTTTCCTACTGCCATTGCGGTAGCAATTTCTCTTCTTTCTTCATCTAAATAAAGGGAAGGAAGTGCTTGTAAGGTATAAGTTTGTCCTTCTCCTTCAATTTGAGTATTAACCGCAGTTGTTAATATTTTACCTAAATCAATCGGACTAGCATTCGGATACAATTCTACGAAAGTAAGAAAATTGGCTCTTGTCCATGTCTCATTCGCTTTATTGGTAGGATTTGATAAATAATAACTTAAGGGCAGTAATAAGTCATAAGAAAAACTAGCATTAGTTGGTAGATTTTCAATAATTGCCTGTACTACAAATTCAGTACTATCAATATAAAATGATTCGCCTACTACATTCCATTCTCCTAATAACTTTTGTGCTAAGTCTTTTGTGAGAATAGCACTATGTATGTTCTCTTGGAAACCTGTTGCAGTTCCTGCCAAAAATTGATGGTCAAATAAATCAAACCAATCTTCATTAACATAAGTATGTTTTTCTGTACTAAAAGTTAGTGCATCCTTCTTTAAAGTAAACTGAGGCCATTTTCTCTCTAAAAGTAATCCTGTATGAATTACTCCAGGGACTTCATTTTTAATAATATTGGCAAGCGGTAAAGGCGTTAATGCTAGTTTATAGAAATCGCCATTCTCAAATTCCCAATCATTATTAACTCGATAAATAGTATCCGCCTTTTCATGATACCTATCAAAACTCATTTCATTCTGGACCCATAAAAAAGCAAAGATGGCAGCGGTCATCCCCAAAGCCAATCCTGTAATATTGATTGCTGTGAACGTGCGCCGCCGCAGTAGAGAACGGAAAGCTATTTTTAAGTTGTTTTGGAACATCGTACTATCTATTTTGGTTCTTTGACAATTTTTGCAGAAGCATAATGGTTGGTTGACTTTAGTCAACGGGAAGCTCTAAAGAGAATTGCGGGTTGACTGAAGTCAACCAACCGAACAGAATGCAAAAATTATTAAAGAATCCTATTTTTAAGAACTGCTTAGATAGCATTCAATGTTTATACCAAAATTATAAATTATTGTTTATCAGTATTTTATAAAAATAATTAAAAAATACCCATAGAAAGGTTGTCCAAAATCGGACAAGGGTTGTTCATAAATGGTCAGCTTTAAAAGTAAGGGAATAAAATATTTCACCTGCAAAAAATAGCGGTTTACCGAAAAAATAAGTAGGTTCACTTTTTTTAAGGAAGGAATTCTTTTAGTAACATCTAATTTTGACCTATGAAGTATGTGCATACGAACATCATTAGCGAAAACTGGCAAAAATTAGCTGAGTTTTATACGACTGTTTTTGACTGCCAGCCTGTACCACCAATCCGTGACCAAAAAGGGGATTGGTTAGATAAAGGACTAGGGCTATCCAATGCGCATCTGCAAGGCGTACATTTGCGCTTACCTGGTTGGGGCGAAAATGGACCAACTTTAGAAATTTATAGTTATAATAAAATGGAAGAGAATTTGCCCACTACCCCCAATCGAAAAGGTTATGGACATTTGGCTTTTGAAGTGGATAATGTGGTTGATATTTTACAAAAATTATTACAATACGGAGGCAGCAAACAAGGCGAAATTAGTGGTAAACGAGTAGCAGATGTAGGTTATATTACCTATACCTATGCGAAAGACCCAGAGGGAAATATCATTGAAATACAAAATTGGGATAGAACCCAAAAATAGAACTATGCGGAAAATATTTAGTCGAATTAAAAAAACGGATTGGCAAATAATCGGTATTTACTATGCTTTTATTTATCCTTTAGTTTATATCACTAATAGTTTGAGTGGTCGCCATGAACTGATTTCATGGGACGGGTTAAAGTGGTTAGGTATCTATTTTTTCGATTTTTCATTAGATGTTTTTGTCTTAATACTAGTCGTATTTTGGTTATTTCACGATTATTACCAGCAAAAGAGATACGGGATCACCTTTTGTTTAATCCTATTAATCATAACTCTACAAGCATTTCTTCAACCTATCCTAGTTCCTATAATGTATGATTTTGCACCTGCGAAAGGAGAGAATTGGCTAGTCTGGATATTTGGAGGTATCGAAAACAATTTTTCCTCCATTGTCGGTCTCTGTCTATTTCTAATTGGAAAACAATATTATGAAAGTAAAAATCAAGTTATGCAGCTACAAAAGGAGATGAGAGAAAACGAACTACAACTGTTAAGAGCGCAGATTGACCCGCACTTTCTCTTCAATAATCTCAATATACTCGACATCCTCATTAATTTAGACCCTAAAAAAGCTAGTCGGTACACTAAAAGATTATCCTCGCTCTATCGATATATGATTCGACATAAAGATCAAGATGTAGTGAGCCTAAAAGAAGAATGGGCATTTTCAGAAGACTATATTTTTTTATTAGAGCAACGATTTGATGAATTATTTTTGTTTGATAATGAACTGGCAGGAAAAGATTTAGATAGTTATTTTATATCACCTGCTTCTATGCAAACTTTATTAGAGAATATAGTCAAACATAATTTTGCTTTACCTGAAGCCCCTATTCATGCTACTATCTATTTAGAAAATGATTTCCTCTGTGTCAAAAATGACTGCAAACCAAAAGAAAATGTAAAAGATAGTACTGGAACAGGTTTAACGAATTTGAAAAAACGGATTCGATTATTAACCGACCAATCGGTGGAAATTGAACAAACCGATGATGTTTTTTTGGTTAAAGTGCCTTTGGTTCGGTTGGTTTAGAGAGTAACCAGAAATTCTATACTTCATCATCTTTTTTAATTACTTCTTTACATGAATCGACTCGACAAAAAAATATGCCTAATTACAGGTGCAGCAAAAGGCATCGGACAAGCTATTGCTGAACTATTTCATCAAGAAGGCGGCATGGTGTTAATTACAGATATAGATGATGTAAAAGGACGAGCAATAGCTAAAAAATTATCCAATAGCGAATACCATCATCTAGATGTCAAACACGAAGCGGAGTGGCAACAAATAACCAAATATATCCTAGATAAATACGGTCGATTAGATGTGTTAATCAATAACGCGGGCATTACAGGTTTTTTAGAAACAAAAGGACCTTTTGATGCAGAAAATATTGATTTGGCATCGTGGCAAGAAGTCCAAGCTGTTAATTCAACGGGCGTTATGTTGGGATGTAAATACGGTATTAAAATGATGAAAGCCAATGGGGGGAATATTGTCAATATTTCTTCCAGAAGTGGTATGGTAGGTATTCCTTTAGCAGTAGCTTATGCTGCAAGTAAAGCGGCGGTAAGAAATCATACCAAAAGTGTAGCGCTTTATTGTGCGGAAAAAGGCTATCAAATCCGTTGTAATAGCATTCATCCTGCGGCTATTATGACTCCCATGTGGGACACGATGCTTGGTACAGGGGAAATGCGGACTAAGATGATAAAGGAGGTAGAGGCAGGTATTCCAATGGGTAAATTTGGTGAACCGATAGATGTGGCTTATAGTGTCTTATTTCTAGCGAATGAAGAATCTAAATATATTACAGGGATTGAATTGACGGTTGATGGCGGTATTTTGGCAGGTAGTCAGGGAAAACCAACAGAGTGAAACGATGAATGATAAATGATGAATTGTGTTGTTTGACTCACCTTTAGGGGTATTGAGTATATCCCAAATTATCGCAAAACTAATTGATGATTGCTCTATTGTAACTTGAAAACAAATTTCTAGATTATGTTTATCCGTGATATCATACAATAATCTTCGAAAAAATAAAACACATCAGACTTGTTAAATTTTCATATTAACAAGTATCTTTATTCCATATTTAAAAACATAAACTAATATAAATAGCCATGAAAAAAGTATTCAAAACTGCCCTCTTAGGCATGGGGGTTTCTATGCTATTTATGATAGCGTACTTAGTTTATCTAAGCCCTCAAAAAACGCCTCCTTTTTTAGATGAAAAGGGAAAAGTAATTGCTAATAGCATTGCTGAAATCAAAACTATTTCTGTCAATGGTTATCAACAAAGATTATTAATTAGAGGAAAGGATAAAAATAACCCTATCTTACTACATGTACACGGTGGTCCAGGTGGTCCTGATTATCCATTTTTAGAAGACTCAAATGTAGAGGATATTTTTACAGTTTGCTATTGGGAACAACGAGGTGCAGGTGCTTCTTTTTCAGATAATATTCCTGCAAAGTCGATGAATCTGCACCATATTGTAGAAGATGGTATTACGGTTACAAGATTTCTATTGGAACATTTCGGAAAAGAAAAAATATACTTACAAGGACATTCTTGGGGAACGGCAGTAGGCACAAATATGGCACAAAGGCAACCTGATTTATACCATGCTTACATTGGCATTGGACAAATGGCAAATTCACAGTTATCTGAAATTGAATCGTATGATTTTGCACTTTCTTCGGCAGAAAAAATAGGAGATAAGGAAGGTATTATGCAATTAGAACAAATCGGTCGTCCCCCTTACCAAAGTGATGCACAATGGCTGAAAAGTGTGATGCCCGAACGGATGGTCATGCGAAAATATGAAACCCAAGCCCTCAAAAACAAAAAACAGAAAAGTATAGTAGATATTTACTGGGCCTATATTTCCTATAAAGGGTACTCCATCAAGGATAAACTAAATATGCTGAAAGGAGATGCTTTTTCGATGCAAAATCTTTGGAAAGTAGCCATTAAAGTTAACCTTTTTAAACAAGTACCAGTTTTGGAAATTCCTGTATATATGATTCAAGGAAAATACGATAAACATACGGTGACTTCTGTTGCTAAAACCTATTTTGATAGCTTAAAAGCGCCGACCAAACAATACTTTGAATTTGAAAATTCCGCACATGACCCACATATAGATGAGTTTGACCGCTATAAAATAATTATGCAAAGTAAAGTCTTGAAAATCGAATAACTTGCTATTTTCCTTCATTCAAAATTCAACATTTCTACCTGTCGGGAGACAGGCAATCATTCAAAATTATCGCTATGAAAATCCTATTATTAGAAGACGAAAAATTAGCCGCTCAAAAATTATTGCAATTATTATACGCTTATTTTGAGCAGGAATTAGAAATCAAATGGGTACAATCGGTCCAACAAGGATTAAAATATCTTAAAGAAAATGGCGACCCCGATTTGATTTTATCTGATATTGAATTATTAGATGGCAAAGTCTTTCGATTGTATGAACAATATGAAATAAAGTCGCCGATTATTTTTGCAACCGCTTATGATCAATATCTATTAGAAGCCTTTCAAACCAATGGGATTGCCTATTTATTAAAACCTTATGCGGATGAGGAATTAAAAAAGGCATTGGATAAATATTTGACCTTATTTCGCTCAGAAGACAAGGGGACGGCATTAAATGCCACCATGATTGAGGAATTAAAATCTGCCTTGAAGAGTTCTCAAAAGGAATATAAAAAGCGATTTACCATCAAAAAAACATCGGGTATCTTTCTACTAAAAACAGAAAATATAGCCTACTTTACGGCAAGTGATGACCTCGTTTTTGCGATGGATGATAAAAGAAAGCGACATGTGGTGAATTATAGAATGTCAGATTTAGAAGACATTTTAGACCCTGCTGTTTTTTTTCGCATCAACCGAAGTGAAATTATCAATATTAATTATATTGAAAAAATGGAAGCTTATTTTGGGAATCGTTTAGTTATAACCATGAAAAGTGATAAGGCTAGTTTGAAAACGAGTGGTCCTAAGACCGCTACTTTCCGGAAATGGATAGAAGGGAATATTGGATAGGCGAGCAAAAAAATCTCACTAGATAATTTTATCTTGATCACCATTCCGAATAGCCTACCTTTTAGTCCGTCTTGCTGCTGCTTTCTTAGCTTCCCGAAAATATTTAAAAGGGACCAATAACATTCCAAAACATTCCCCTTCTTCTTTGCCCAGATGTTTATGATGTACCTTATGCCCTTTCCGCAAGGCTTTAAAGTAGACAGAATTGGTATTTCGCATCATTTTAAAACGCTGATGGATAAAAATATCATGTACAAAAAAATAGAGTATGCCATAAATCAGAATCCCCAAACCTATCCAAAACAAGGCATTAAATTCATACGATCCAAACCAAAATAGCAGTATGCTAGGAACGGCAAAAATCAAAAAGAAAGCATCATTCTTTTCAAAAAAATGATTTGGATTTACTTGATGGTGGTCTTCATGTAAATACCACAAAAATCCGTGCATTACATATTTATGCATCGCCCATGCCACAAACTCCATGATTAAAACGGTGGTAATAGTTATTAAAGTCGCTGGTATCCAAGTCATGGTAATTTTCAATTTTCAATTTATAATTTTCAATTCTCAAATGGCTCTTTGTTGTAAAAATCGGTATATAAAGAAAGAAATTCAATATTTTACCGTTTTTGTACTCATCGCTCTTTAGATAGCATTAAATTTATGCCGAATCAAGGAGTTGAATAATAAGCCAAACTTTCGAGTATTGGGAATTCTAATGCGTTCGTGCATTAGATGTTCCGCAGGGGTACTTTTGATTTTATCAAATAGTTTTTTGTAATAAATATAAGCGATATAGACTCCTCTTCTAGCACCACGAGGTAATTCTTTGATACCGACTAAGGCTGCTTCAAAATCTGCTGCTATTTCTGTTTCAATTTTTATTTTTTCTGCTAAAGAAAAACTGGATAAATCAACTCCCGGAAAATAGGTTCGCCCCAGTTCCTCATAATCTGCTTTGACATCTCTTAAGAAATTGACTTTTTGAAAAGCAGCACCTAATTTCATAGCAGAAGGTTTTAAACGCTGATATTCGGTATCATCTCCTTTTGTGAATACTCTCAAACACATTAAGCCAACGACTTCTGCGGAACCCAAAATATATTCCTCATAAGATTGTCGAGTATGGGTATGTGGATTAATTTGACTATTCAAATCCATTTCCATACTACGCATAAAAGTATCGTATAATTCCGCTTCTATATCATATTCATGTACCACTTGCTGAAAGCTATTCAAAATAGGGTTTAAACTAATTTTTTGGGTAATCGCCTCATGAGTATCCTTCCAAAATTTATCCAGTAAATAAGCTTGTTGATACCCATCAAAACTATCCACTATTTCATCTGCAAACCGCACAAAGCCATAAATATTATAAATAGGTTCGTGAAATTTCCGGTCTAAGGCATAAATTCCCAAAGAAAAACTAGTACTGTATTTTCGGGTCGTGATTTTACTGCAATCCGAAGATACTTGGTCAAAAAGGTCTTTTTTAAATAATTCTTTCATAGTCGGTCACTTAGGCATGGGGCATGGGGCGGAGGATACGCTAGGTCCTCTACCCTCTGCCCTCTGCTATTATAAATTTTTCAGTAGTTCTTTTGCCACCACTTGGCCAGAAATAAGAGACGGTGGTACGCCTGGGCCTGGAACGGTTAATTGTCCTGCGAAGTATAGATTTTTGAGTTTTTTGCTTTTGATGCTTGGTTTTAGATTAGCTGTTTGCATTAAAGTATTAGCCAAACCATAAGCATTCCCTTGATAGGCATTATAATCTTCGATAAAATTGGAAACACAATAACTCTTTTTATAGATGATGTGGTCTTGTAAGTTTTCCCCTATATAAGATTCCAATCTTTCCATCATGACATGGTAATATTTTTCTCGAATACTTTCCTCGTCCTTTAGACCTGCGGCAATGGGCATTAATAAAAAGAGGTTTTCATTTCCTTGGGGTGCAACGCTATCATCTGTTTTAGAAGGACAACAGACATAAAATAAAGGTTTGGTTGGCCATTTTTTATTTTTATAAATTTCTTGTGCGTGTAAATCTAAATTATTATCGAAGAACAGGGTATGATGCTGTAATTTGGGTACTTTTTTATTGACGCCTAAATAAAAGAGAAGAGAAGAAGGGGCAAAGGTTTTTTTAGCCCAATATTTAGGCGAATAATTCCGAAATTCTTCGGCTAATAAATGTTGCTCAATATGATTATAATCCGCTGAACCTACGACTGCATCCACTTCCATACTATGCCCGTTTGCTAGTACTCTATGGACTCTTTTTTGCTGAACGGCTAATTGAGTAACGGGCTCGTTTTTATAAATATGTACGCCTTGTTCTTCTGCAATTCGAGTCATGCCCTCCACGATTTTATGAAAGCCCCCCATTGGATACCAAGTTCCTAGTTTCAAACCTGCATAATTCATTAGACTGTATAAAGCGGGCGTATCCTTGGGCATAGCCCCCAAAAATAAAACGGGAAATTCCATCAATGCAATTAATTTCGGACTTTTAAAATATTGCCGAACATGTTTGCTAAAAGAAGAAAAAACTTGCAGTCGAAAGGTGTTTTTAATCAAGTCTAAGTCAGCAAATTCTAATAGGGAAAGCCCTGGTTTATAAACCAAATCATTGACCCCTTTTTCATATTTATATGCCGCCTCTTTCATGAATTTGCGCAACTTGTCTCCACTTCCTTTTTCTTCCGCTTCAAACATGGTGCATAATTCTTCAAAGTTGGCAGGCACTTTCATTTCCTCATTGCCCTCAAAAATCATGGAAAATGAAGGATCTAATAGTTTTAAATCGTAAAAATCTTTACTGGTATAGCCAAACCGCTTGAAAAATCGCTCGAATACATCGGGCATCCAATACCAACTTGGGCCCATGTCAAAGGTGAAGCCTTCTGCATTAAATTGCCTAGACCGTCCGCCTAATTGTTCATTTTTTTCAAATAAATGTACCTCTTCGCCAGCTTGTGCCAAACAAGAAGCTGCACTTAATCCCGCAAAACCTGAACCTATGACTGCTATTTTTTTTGCCACGTTATTTACTGTTATTGCTTTTTACTCATTCGTTATCCAAATCATTCAAATGAAATAAAGAGCAGTTATTTTGTAATTATAAAAAAAGAGATACTGTTCAAGGAATTAGTTGTAAAATACTGAAGGCTAAACTAAGAAAAAAGGTTTTTGTTTAATCTTTCTAAATAAAAGTTAAACAAAATAAAATAATGAGGTAAGAAAAAATTAGTGAATGTGTTTTTTGAGTGGAAATCGCTAGTAAATAATACAACAGGAATGGAATAGAATTGTTTTTATTGATTTAAAAAATTAAGCGCTACTTACTTGAATAAATACTGCATAATGACCACATCCTGCCATTGTCCATCCCGAAAGCCTACTTCTTTTTGAGTGCCCACTATGGTATAACCTAATCGTTCATTATAAGCAATACTAGCTTCATTGCCCCCTAAAATTTTAGCGACCAAATGTCTGTACTTTAAATCTTTGCAAACTTGCATTAAATGCTTTTTAAAAAAAGTACCATAGCCATTTCCTCGTTCGGCAGCCGTTAAATAAACAGCCGTCTCGCAAGTCGTTCGATACCCTGTGCGGTCGCTGTATTTTTTGATGATGCCCCAACCGATTACTTTGTCTATCTTTTTTAATACAAACAAGCGTTCTCTATCGTTAAATTTATCCACCCAAGCAGCAATATCAGTTGCTGTTTTGAGGGCTTCGTCCATGGTAGCGCCGCCGCTTTGAATGTATTCGTTGTAGATATTGGCAATAGCTTTGTAAGCCGTTTCTTGAGCTAATTCTATGACTAAATTATTTTGCATTTTTTATTATACTTTTACCGATTGACAAAACAAATCAATTCTTGTTAAAACCTCGGCTGAAATCACCTCCTTTTCCACCCAACTATGCAAATGCCCTCCATATTCCATCCCTAAATATTCCGCTGTATTTTTAAAAGGCATGACAAACCCTTCATATTCCACCGCATCAGAACTACAAGCAATAGAAAACATTTTTTTACCATTCCTCAATTGACGTCCTAAAAGTTTTTGGATAGTCAATAAATCTGTCATACGGTCAAAAAAAGTCTTTAATTGCGCACTCATGGCATACCAATAAACAGGCGTCGCAAAAATAATCTGCTCATATTGCACTATAAGTGTAGCGATTTCGACAAAGTCATCAGCTTTATTGCGGTGTTCATAATCAAAATAACTAATTTTATGGGCGTTTAAATCTATAAAATCAGCATTGGTTTTAGCAATAATGACATCCACTATTTTTCGGGTATTTCCATTGCTATTGGCACTCCCCATGATGATTAAAGACTTAGTTTGTGGCATAGTTGGTCAACTTTACATTTTAAATTTGTATTTAGGGGTGTTAAGAGAAATTTCAAATGTTAAATTTTTACACAAATTTTGAAAATTTGCAGGAGGTTCTCCCCCGCTGGCGG
>CAZXYA010000147.1:0-17503 GCA_964644655.1 uncultured Saprospiraceae bacterium
TGCTGCTGGAGCTTCCTCTGAAGATTTTTCTTTCGATGGTTTCTCCTCATTGACTTCTACTATTGGCTCTTCCTTCTTCTCTGCTTCAACAACAGGAGTTGTTTCTTCAACAGCAGGCTCTTCTATTTTTTGAGTTGATTCAACTGGTGTTTCTTCTTTTACTTCTGCGATCTCTTCTTTTACAGGTTCTGCTTTTTTCAAGACGAAGCGCTCGTTATAAGTTTTATTTTCTTTTAAATCTAAGGTATTTACCGTGACCGTATCTTTAGTATATCCCTTTTTGCTGGCAATCAGCATATAGGTTTTTTCTAATTGTAAAGGGAAATCAAAATTATTGGCTTTTTTGTTACTTTTTTCTTTTGGATTGACCCCATTTGTTCCTTCCATTTCTAAAATAGCGACGGTGGCTCCCCTCAATGCTTTTTTACCATCGAATACAGTAGCTAAAATATTAGCTTGAATTGGTGGAATTTCCATAGAAAAAATATCAAAACAAGAAGAACTTGCTACAAATCCTCTTCCTGAGCGATTAGAAGTCAAAAACCCATTTTCTCCAGCATTGTCTAGGTAAAAGGATTTTTCGTCTAAAGGCGTATTATAACCTACACCCATATTTTCTGGCTGACTCCATTTAGTACCATCCCAAACAGTTGTATAAATATCATATCCACCAAAACCTGCTAAGCCATTGGAACTAAAGTACAAAGCACCATTTCTATAAAAAGGAGTAACTTCATCTCCAGGGGTATTAATTGTGGCTAATGGAACAGGTTCTCCATATACGCCATCTCCTTTTTTAGTAGCATAATAAATGTCTTTACCACCTTCTCCACCTGCCATGTCAGATACAAAGAATAATACCTCTTTACCAAATAAATCACCAACAGCAGGGTGGTAAGCCTTGAAGTCTAATTCATCAAAACCAATAACCACTTCATTTGGCCCTGCCCATTCGCTACCTTTTTTCTCACTATAATAGATTGTGCTAATTTCTACTTTATTTCCTCGCATCAAACTACGAGTGAAGTACATTGTTTCTCCATCTGGCGAAACATGTGCATGCGTCGTTTGAAAGTCTTCTCGATTAATTTTGGTCGGTAAAGGTTCTCCTTTGCTCCAATCATCTCCACTTTTAGTAGCCTTATAAATCTGAGCATAGGCCAATGGATTTTCTCCATCAGTAGAAATGATATCTTTTACATCTCCAAAACTGGAATAATACAACTCATCTTTATACAAAAATGGCCCATATTCTGCTTCCTTACTATTTAGTTTCTTAATATTGGTGATTTTGATACCATTGGCTGATTCTCCATCTTCTTTAGTCACTCCTTGTTCCATAGCAAACTGAGCGCCTGCTAATTCATTTTGTGCCAATTCTCTTTTAATTGGGTCCGTACCTGTGGCAATATATTCTTCAAATTGAGCAATTGCTTCCTCAAATTTTTCATTAGCTTTTAAGGCTTGACCATATTCAAAACGATCTTCTTTTTGTTCAGGAGTTAGTGGCTTGCGCTCTCGTTTTTTCTTAGCTACTATTTTTCCTTTAGCAATCGCTTTTTCCTCTCTTTCTTTTTGCTTGGCTTCTTGTGCCTTTTTCTTTGCTCTAGCCTTAGCTTTTTTACTTTTCTTCTTTTTTTTCTTGCCTTTTCCTTTCTTTTTGATAGCCGCTTTTCCTTTGCCTACTGCTTCTTTTCCTTTTTTGAGGGCGTATTCAAAAGTATTCAAATCTTCATCTTCATCCTTTTTTGCCTCTGCTGCTGCTTCCTCTTCGTCAATGGCATCTTTTAGATAACGACCATAATACCGCTCTGCTTTTTTATAATCCCTCAACTTCATGCTCAATCGTGCCATTTGCGGATACACGTCATAATCTTTAGTCTCTTCAAAATATTTATTATAATATTCTAAAGCTCGGTAATGATCTTGTTTGTCTTCTTGATCTTGCGCAACTTTTAGATTGACTGCTGCAGTTGCACGATTTAAAGGTTGTGCATAAACTGTAGTGATATTAAAAGCTAAAAAGAATAAAAATGCTATTAAACGACTCATATTTTTTTGTATTATGATGAACGCTGAATGAAAAACGATTTTCAGTTGTCCGTTAGCTCGTCAAACTGACAACTGACAACTGACAACTGACAACTGACAACTGACAACTCACAATTATAAATCAGGACAACAAATAGTTGGTTCTACTGCTGGTTTTTTATAGACATTGATTATTTTACTAGCGGATATTTCGAAGCCACCAAAATCGGTCGCTTCTGCAATACCATAGATAGGAAATTCAAAAGATAATCCAAATTTCCAATCACCATAATCTGCTCCTAATAATAAAGCTGGTCCTTGATCTATATCATAACCAATTCCTCCTTTTAATCTTAAGGCTAGATCTGGCCGGATTAAATAACCTGCCATCGTTTGAATCATTATTTCTGTTCCTTCTGTTCCTCTACTTCTCACAATAAAAGAAGGATGAATAGATAATTTTTTATCAATATTTCTATCGATTAAACCATGTACAACAAATTCAGAAGGACGTTTGCCAATATCACCACCAGATGAGGTACCAGAGGCTACTTGTTTATCTTGTCGAATTACATATAAATAAGCAGCACCAATATTTAGCAGGGTATTCTTATCTAATTGTGACCGATACATCAGTCCAATATTTGAAATAGAATTGCTGGTAGCGTTCTCTTCATCCAAATTTTGAATGATATTATCGTTAGCATCTAATTGAATAGCTGCATTTTTATCTCGAATCTTGGTATTATCACTACCAAATTGATAACCCAATATCACATAATCTTTTCCTTTTTTATCTAAGGATAAATGGTAAGAGACAGATAATAAAGAACGGGTTGTGCCAAAATCTAAATCTCCTGCGGTATCACTATCAAAAGAAATACCTGCACTTAGCCAATCTCGCTTTCTTACCATAATAATAGGTACATCTACGGAAAAAGAAGGTGTTTTATAAGTGCCACTATTTTGGTCTTTATACATCCCACTAATCCGAAAAGTCCCTTCAAAGTCACCTGTATATGCAGGATTGACAGATAATGGCATCATGTTATATAAAGACTTGTGGAAATCTTGGGCAGATAAACTACATGTGCCTGCTACAAACACTAAAAAGAAAATAAAACGTCGAAGTAATTTCATATTAATAAGTAATTGGTTGATGGTCAGCTTTACTTGCAACTGTAAAAGTAGTGGAAACCCTTGAATTAGAAGACTTTTCTACTTGACTTTACTAGCAAAAGTACGAAAATAAGAACTTTTAAAGGGATGCCCAAATTGTGGACAAGCGTTGCTTTTTGCTTACTTATTTTAAGCATACGCTAAAATGATAAATTTGGTGGAAAAAGTTGTACTTTTTTAACTAAAATTTACGGTAATGACGGATAGCTACTAAATAATGCTGGTTGCTGGTTGTTGGTTGCTGGTTTTTCAGCTACTTAAACTTCCAATAAGATTACTGTTTATTCTAAAATAAGTTGTACGGAAAAGAACTTCCAGAACTTCAAGTTCTGGAAGCTCTAAATATTTCAGCATAAAGTCTATTGAATTAGATTTTCTTAAAACTAATTACAATGTGTATTAAATTTTTTGTAACTTCCTATGAAAAAGCCCTTGCCGCATTCGATACACCCACCGTTGTCCTTTACTGAGTGCTGGCACACCTAATACTTCTTGACAAGTAGGACATTGTAAATTGGGAACAGCTTTAATATTGGGGGTACTTGATTGGTGAAGATTCGTGAATTTATCGGGTGCTATTATATTAGCTAAATAAAGGCGTAGAATCCCCTTGCCAGCGCCATATTTATGATAGGTTAATAAGTAATTTGTGCATTTGCCACAATGAATATCGTAGATTTTATATTGC
Organism: uncultured Saprospiraceae bacterium; assembly: GCA_964644655.1. Lineage (GTDB taxonomy): Bacteria > Bacteroidota > Bacteroidia > Chitinophagales > Saprospiraceae > JAFMDF01. The sequence goes on from CAZXYA010000147.1 coordinate 3,899, forward strand.
TGAGCCAAGATTATTGTTGATTGATTATCCCAATGTTTGGGACAAGTTTAGCTGATTCAAAAAATTCAAATTAAGTAATCCGTTGGGAAATAAAAAATCCGTTGGGGAAAATTATTTCCAACGGATTTTTTTATCTAACTTTCTAAGATCTACTCAACTTTTTCGGGGTATTAAATAAGGCCGAAAGCCTTTGACGGATACTCTTAGTCGCCCTGTTATTTTTCCTTCCGCAACTGTCTTATTAAGCACTTCTTGATATTGTTCTCTAAATGCTTGCTCTTCTGCTAATTTGGAAGTGATTAAACTTTCCGTTGGCGCATTTTCATGAATGACCATAGCATTCCGACTATTTGCATCTTGAGCAATATCGGCAATGGTCGTAATGAAGAAAACTAAAGCAACTGCTGCCGCAGCCATCATCATTAGGCGATAAATAGAAAAAGTAGGCTTTTGTCTGTTGACAAGGCGCTCTTTTTGGTCTAATCGACGTTCCAATCTGTTCCATGCTTGTAAGGATGGTCGTTCATTCAACTTATGTTGATTATTTTGGAAAAGATCAGTTATTTTATCTTGTGGTTTCATTTTATAAATCATATTTAATGATTAGTTATTAGTCATTGGTTCTTGAGTCATTAGCAAAATTTAGAGCGTTAGATTAAAAACTGATATTGCTCATTTTAATCATACACCTAAAATCCCTGCCTGCGGCAGGCAGGCGTTGGGGAATCTAATCCGTTGGGAAAAAAACACGCCCAGCGGATAATTATCAATTGTCTACTGCCGATTGCGACTTCTTTGCCTACCTTCTAATCCGGGATAAGCGCGTTTAGCCAATAATTCTTGCATTCTTTTTTTTGCCAAAATTAGTTGTGATTTAGACGTATTGATGCTAATTCCTAAAGCTTCTGCTATTTCTCTATGTTTTAAACCATCTAATACATACATATTAAAGACGGTCCGATATCCAATGGGTAATTGGGCTAATAATTCTAAAATATCTTGTGCAGCTAATTCATCTTCGATGGTTCCTCCTGTTGGTGCACCTACATGGTATTCTTCAATTTCTACAGTAATTTTTTGTCTTTTTCTCAAGAACATTAAGGCTTCATTTACTACAATTCGACGAACCCAACCTTCAAAACTTCCACCACCTCTAAATTGATGAATGTTATTGATTGCTTTAAATAGTCCATTGACCAATACATCTTCTGCATCTTCTCGGTTTTTGCAATATCGTTTGCAAACACCAAACATGGTGGGAGAGAAACGGTCATAAAGGGCTTTTTGCGCTCGCCGATTTTGGTTTTGACAACCTTGTATGATTTCGTTTTCAGTCAATATAAAGTTGTTTTAAGTAAAATGCAGTAAAGGAAACTATTGAGCTTAAATTGAGGTTTCTACCCTTAAAGATGCAATAAATTTTAGTTTTGGTGTTTAAGTAGTGAAATTTTCTTTTTTAAAATCAAATATTCCCTGTTAGCTTTAGCTATCTTTGCGATTTTTATTATTGCTTGAAAATACTGTTTTAATGGAGAAAGTAATCCACGAATTTAATTTAAGTGAAGGCGTTAATCCTTTGGAATTGGTTGAAAAGTATGATGCCCCTTTATATGTGTATGATGGTGCAATCATAGAACGACAGTTTAATCGACTTACAAATGCTTTTAAAGTACCTAAGTTGATTCTAAACTATGCGTGCAAAGCTTTAACGAATATTTCGATCCTAAAATTTTTGCGCCAATTAGGCGCTGGCTTAGATTGTGTGTCTGTGCAAGAGATTAGAATGGGACTACGTGCAGGATTTCAGCCCAACGAAATTATTTATACGCCTAGTGGAGTTTCTTTTGCAGAAATTGATGAAGCGATTGAATTAGGAGTCCGAATTAATGTAGATAACCTACCTTTATTAGAATATATTGGTAAAAAAGACGAGAAAATCCCCGTTTGCATTCGGATTAACCCACATATCAAAGCAGGTGGAAATGATAAAATTTCAGTAGGTTCGGTGAAATCTAAATTTGGTATTTCTTACCAACAAATTCCACATATCAAACAATTAGTAGATACTTACAAAATTAAGGTAGAAGGCTTGCACATGCATACAGGGTCTGATATAAAAGACGTGGATGTATTTTTGCAAGGGGCAGAAATCTTACTGAATTTAGCAATGGATTTTCCAGATTTGGATTTCATTGATTTAGGCAGCGGTTTTAAAGTGGCTTATAAAGTAGATGATAAGATTACCAATATTGATGAATTGGGCGTAAAAATGTCTGAACGATTTAATCGCTTTTGCCAAGCTTATGGTAGAGATTTGACCTTAGTTTTTGAACCGGGGAAGTTTTTAGTAAGTGAAAGCGGTTACTTTTTAGTGAAGGTAAACGTTGTAAAACAAACAACGGCAAAATTATTTATAGGCGTAGACTCTGGTCTCAATCATTTAATCCGACCTATGTTTTATGATGCTCACCACCACATCGTTAATGTCTCTAATCCAAAAGGAGAAAAGAAATTATATGATGTGGTAGGCTATATTTGCGAAACAGATACCTTTGCAGAAAATCGGGCGATTGAAGAAACAAAAGCAGGGGACTTATTGGCTTTCTTTAATGCAGGAGCTTACTGTTTCTCAATGGCTTCAAATTATAATTCTCGCTATCGACCAGCAGAGGTTTTTGTGTATAATGGGACAGATTACTTGGTGAGAAAACGAGAAACCTTTGAAGATTTGATGATGAATCAGATAGAAGTGGAGGTAATTCCTGGGATTGATAAATTAGAATTGCCTGCATTGGCATCAATAGCATTAGACGATAAAACGCTTGAAGAGTAAACTTTCTTTTAAAAAATATAGTGTTTCCAGAACTAAGTAACAAGTAAAAAATAACTTCATCATTTTACTGCTAATCTTTTGTAGCTAACCCGTCAGCAAGCGGTTCACAAACGATGTTTGCTCATGTCGTTATTTTTTTCAGCGATAGCGAAGGCTATCCCCTCAAAAAATGCCTCGTCTTGGCACAAAATCTTTAGCTCCAAATGGCTAACTTATTATTTGCTCGTTACTAAGGAATCAATTAAAATGCAATTTAAAATGTAAGTTTTCAATAATTACTTGTCAGGAGACAAGCAGATAGTAATTTCTAGTCTGGAGGCAGGTATCGGCTACCGATGTATCAAGTCTCCAGACTTGATGCGGCTATCCGCTGATCTCCAGACCAGCATTGAGAATTTATATTTAAAATTTTAAAAAAAGATTGACAATCAGTTAGTTAGGAACGGTTCAAAAATAACTTTACATTTTAGAATTGCAACTTACTGATTATCAGTAGTGTTTTTAATTTTAATTGTCATTTTAATTTTAATTCATTCCTTACTATCTTAAGTTATAAATTTATTTTTATCACTTTCTAAATTCTGGAAGCACTTTCCTTATCGTAAATAAACTTGATTAATAAAAAAATAAGTACTCAAAAAATCGCTACACTAACAGGGCATAATTCTTCCATTTTTGCTATTATACCTTATAAAACACCCCATTTATTTCTTTCTGGGGCTGGAGATGGTTGGATAGTAGAATGGAATTTTAACGACCCAAAAATGGGCCGCTTAGTAGCCAAAGTAGAGACCCAAATATTTTCCCTTTGTTATTTAGCGGATGCCAATAAAGTAGTGGCGGGAAATATGAATGGGGGGGTACATTGGGTCGATTTGGCCAATCCGACTGCAACAAAAAATATTTTACAACACGAGAAAGGTGTTTTTGCCATTCAACAAATTGGCAATTATTTATTTACTGCTGGTGGTGCTGGAATGCTGACTCGATGGGATATTAACCAACAAAAAACAGTAGAAAGTTTACATCTAAGCAATCAAAGTTTGCGATGTATCGCTTTTTCTAAAGAACGTAAGGAACTAGCGATTGGCGCAAGTGATCATAATATTTATCTGTTAGATGCAGATACACTAGCTATTAAACAAACCATCAAAGCAGCACATGACAATTCGGTATTTACCCTTAAATATAGTCCGAATAGTCAATTTTTGATAAGTGGCGGAAGAGATGCTCACTTGAGAGTAAGAGATTTAAATCAAGGAGGTAAAGAAATTTCTACCCAGCCAGCTCATTGGTATACCATTAATGATATTGCATTCCATCCAAAAGCCCCTATCTTTGCGACCGCGAGTAGGGATAAGACCATTAAAATCTGGAATTCCGAAACTTACGAATTATTAAAAGTTATTGAAACGGTTAGAGATCAAGGCCATCTTAATTCTGTTAATCGGCTTTTTTGGTCTACTTTTAATAATTATTTAGTGAGTTGTGGGGATGATCGAAGTATTTTGATTTGGGAGGTTAATTTATGATTCAAACTAGAATTAATTTATGATACTAAGCGATAAAAAAATATACGAAGCTATCCAAAAAGGCGAAATTGTCATTGAACCTTTTGATAGAAGCTGTTTAGGTACTAATTCTTATGATGTGCATTTGGGTAAATATTTAGCCCGATATAAAGACCATATTTTGGATGCTCGAAAGCATAACGAAATTGAGCATTTTGAAATTCCTGAGGAAGGGTATGTTTTGCATCCCAATACGTTATATCTAGGCGTAACAGCAGAATACACAGAAACACATAATTCTGTCCCATTTTTAGAAGGCAAATCTTCGGTTGGTCGATTGGGCATAGATATTCATGCTACAGCAGGAAAGGGTGACGTTGGTTTTTGCAATACTTGGACTTTAGAAATTTCTTGTACCCACCCTGTAAGAGTTTATGCAGGTATGCCGATTGGACAACTCATCTACTTTGTAGTAGAGGGAGATATTGAGAATTATTATAATAAAAAGAAAAACGCAAAATATAATACCCGAACGATTCGGCCTGTAGAGAGTATGATGTGGAAGAATAAATTTTAAGTTGTAGGCTGAAAAGTATGAACTTTATCCCTAATGCTGAACAACTTAACTTGAAGGTCTTGAAGACACTCCAAGGTAGGCTGTTCAGAATTGGGAATAAAGTTCCCCTGATTTTTGAGTAAGCAAAAATCTTAAACCTGAAATCATAAATCCATGTAGTTTTTACGGGACAGATTTATGATTCCTGCCTGCCGGCAGGCAGGTAAGATTTATGAACTATGATTTAAGATTTTTTGCCTTAGAAAAATATGAGGAGACAAAATGGCTATATTTTCGTAAGTCTGAACAGCCTAACTCCAAGGTATGAGGATAAAAACCTCCTATTTCGTCGCACATAATGCAGCTCCAATAATTCCTGCCTCATTCAACATTTCAGCCGTAACGATTGGAGTTCTGATAGTTTCTAATACTTGATCAAATTTTTTGTATTTTTTACTTGCTCCTCCTCCTAAAATGAATAAATCAGGCGTAAATAAAAATTGGAGGTGTTCCAAATAGGCTTTGAATCTAACAGCCCATTCCTCATATTTTAAATCCTCTTTTTTTCTTGCAGAATTAGAGGCATATTTTTCAGCTACTTCCTTATGTCCTTTTAGATAGACATGGCCAAACTCTGTATTGGGTAATAATTTTCCATCTAAAAATATGGCAGAACCTAAGCCTGTACCAATCGTAATTAAAATGATGGTACCTGCCACTTTTGCGCCTACGCCAAACCCTACCTCTGCTACACCTGCTACATCCGCATCATTCAAAACAACTACTTTACAGTCAGAAGCTTCTGAAAAAAGCTGGGCCGCATTGGTACCAATCCAATCTTTGTGGATATTGGAAGCTGTAAAAGCAACACCGTTTTTCATAACTGCTGGAAATCCACAGCCTATTGGACCTTTATACTCGAAGTGTTCGACTACTTTTACAAATGTATCGGTGACGTTTTTAGGGTTTGCAGGTTGAGGAGTTTCTAATCGAAATCGCTCAGAGACTAATTCCCCCGTTTTAATATTTACTAATGCTCCTTTAATTCCCGAACCGCCAATATCTATTCCTAGAACAATATCCTTTGCCATATTTAGGTTATAATGTGCCTTTAAATTGTGTGTATATAGTTTAGTGAGTTGCAAAAATAGAAAAAAGCAACTAAAAAAACATTTTTAATAAATGATTAGAAAAAAAGGGAAATATATTCATATTACATTATAATTTTATATATATTTGCATAGCATTCTTCCTTGCTATTTTTTTGAAACCATACACCATTTTTTGAATCACAAACTTAACAAACTCGCTTTTTTGTTAAAAAAACGATATTTCAAAAAACATATATGGCTTTAAAATATTTAAAAAAAACAGAAAGTTTTATTAAAAAAAGAAAAACATATATTATCTTCGCAGACCGTTAAAAAAAATATATATAAAGAGAAATCATTAAAGGATTAGTGTAGTTAATAAACAAATTTATACTATTAAATATAGTAAACAGTCGGAAATTTTATAATTTGATAAATTTATCAAATAGCTAAACATAGTTACCTTGTTAACTCTCTCTCATTATAACTTCCTCTGTTAAGCCAATTCTGCTATTTTCCTTTTTATTTTAAATTTATTGTATAGTTGATTATTAAAAATTTTTTTTTAATGTCTGTGACTTTTTTTTAAGAATGATTTGAAATAAATACATATTTAAAATAAATATTTATTTATGCAATGAGTAATGGTGGAAAAATAATCTAGTCTTTTAACATCTTCCGATAATTATCGGGGTAGCCTCCTTTTGTAATCAGCAAAACTGTTTATAAAAAGAAAACTAAAACAAGATGACTAACTTATTTTTTCATGTTTACTAAACTGATTTTTAATTTTAATTAATACCTTAGTTTTAATCATTTTTACCAGTTTGAAAACTTGAAAATTTAAAAGAAAAAGGACGCCCAATGGAGCTGGGTTGCTGCAATAGAGAGAGAATCTAGGTAATGGTACCCAAATCTGGGGCGTCTGCTTTTTTCAATTATGTTACTTTCCAATTCGAAAATTCGCTAGAAATCTACAATAGCTGTCTTAATGGTCGTTTTTTCTTCTTCTTCATCTAATATTTCCGTCCAAGCTACTAATAATCTAGGACCAAATTTTTTCATAATTGGAAAACCACTACTTCTTGAGGTGCTTGTTTGTGTTAGCGTCATGCGTTTTTCAATTTGAAGATTCTTTCCAATTTTAGCTAATCGAATAGCTGCATTTTCCTCTCCTAAATTTTCTAACCAACTAACAATTAACACATTATCACCAAATGCTATATTTACTCTCCCTAAAGGATTACCCTCATCTATTTGTATAGGTTCACTAAAATTGGCGCCTGTATCAGTAGATAATGCAACTTTTACCTGTGGTTGATTATTAGCCATTGTATACCAGGCAACTGCGACTTTATTTCCGCCATCGGCAATAATCTTGGGACCATTGACTGGGCAACCTGCTATTTCCCAATTATCTGCATGCAAATTTCGGGGACGTGTCCAATCTTGTCCAATCTGACGGACAATTGAAATATCTCTAATTTCTTCTGCGGATCTATCTCGATAAGCGACGATTACACCATTTTTAGTCAATGCTGCTGAAGTTGAACAGCAATCACACACTTTATTATCTAGCTCTATGTCGCCCGATAATTTTCCATGTTTATCAAAAAACACGCCTCTTAAAGTCATAGCGCCACCTTGTCCTTCATGATCATGTCCGTCAGAGTAATTTTCAGTTTTGGTATAACGACCATCCAACCAAGTAGCAAAGACCTTATCTGTTTCTAGAGGTTGCATACTCACAAATCCGTGTTCAGCAGCAATACCGTCCGTATGTGGAATAAAGGAAGAATGCCAGCTTTTTCCCCCGTCTGAAGTTTGGGAAATCCTAATATCATAATCATAAGTGCCAGCAGCGCTTTTTTGTAACCAATGAGCTGCTAAATGCTTACTATCGTTATTAAAACTAACTAGTGATGGAAAATCTGCCCAATTTACAAACCAATTATTGCCTTTAGCGATGATTTTGGGTGCTGACCATTCCTTGTTTTCTAGCAGAGAAAAGGCTAATACATCAGTCGTATCCGTTAAATATTCTACCCAAGTTAGAAAAGCTTGACCATCTTTGGATATATGTAAATTAGGTTCGCCCCCCATTTTACATGGAGTCGTAATTTCTTGAATGGTGTCATTTTTATTGCAGCTAGTTATTAAAAGGAGTAAATAGATACTCCATAAGATAGATAGGGTAGGGTATTGCAAATAAATATTTTTTAAACTAAAAAATTTTCTTCATCCAAAATTTGACCATTTTGGCAACGAATAATTCGGGCGGGAAAATTTTCTAGTATTCGATAATCGTGTGTGGCAAAGAAAACAGCCGTATTTTGGGAGGCAGTTAATTGTTTGAGTAATAAAAGTATTTCATCGGAGGTATCTGGATCTAGATTACCTGTTGGTTCATCTGCAATGATAAGATCTGGTGTATTTAATAAGGCTCGTGCAAAAATAATTCGTTGTTGTTCACCACCAGAAAGCTCATAGGGCATTTTATGCTTTTTGTCAATTAAATTTACTTGTTCTAACACCTCATTAATCCTATTTTTTTTTGCCACTTTGTCTTTCCAACCTGTTGCTTCTAGTACAAAATGTAAATTTTCTTGAACGTTTCTGTCTGTTAATAGATTAAAATTTTGGAAAACTATGCCTAATTGTCTTCGTAATAATGGAATAGATTTTCGATTTAAGGTGCTTAAATCAAATCCTGCAACTTTGCCTTTGCCTTTTTGTAGGGGTAATGCTGCATACAACGTTTTTAGTAAACTAGACTTACCACTTCCAGTTTTACCAATTAGATAAGCAAACTCTCCTTTGTGTACTTTTAAATTGACTTTATCTAATATGAGATTTTTTTGTTGAAAAATGCTTGCTTCTTTTAATTCAATGATTAAATTTTCTTCCATTATTGGTGTAGTAATACGGTCTTTAACTTAAGAATGATGACTTCCTTAATCAGCCAATTGTCAAATTTACAAATAATTCCTAGAAATCTTTTAAAAGGTGATTTTTGTCAAGCTTGGGATTAGAAAAAAAGGTAATTTTGTGAAAGGTTTTGTAGACTCCAGTCGTCTTATACTTAAAAAGATGAATACGAAAAATTTAATATCATGAAAAAAATACATATTATAAGTATTATTTTGATTGCTACTGCGATAGCTATTCTAATGTCTCTATCTAATGATGTGAGTACTTTTACGACTTTTTCAGAAGCGATTGCTACGGGGAAAGTGGTGAAAATTTCTGGTCAATTGAGTAAGGATAAAGAAATGTATTATGATCCACAAAAAGATCCTAATTACTTTACTTTCTATCTAAAGGATAGTAAACAACAAGAACGAAAGGTTATCTTATTATCTGCCAAACCACAAGATTTTGAACGCTCAGAATCAATTGTTTTGACAGGAAAGATGAAAGGAGAAACATTTTTAGCATCCGATATGCTGATGAAATGCCCGTCTAAATATAAAGACGAAGAGATTTATATTAAAAGTAAGGAAGCTAGTGCTATGCTAAACTAGTAGTTCAAGAAATAGATATTAGTTTATTCCATATAGTTGTGAGTTGTCGGTGATTCCGTTACCGCTCTAACTGACAACCGACAGTTTTTGAACCATGATATAGTGATTTCATTGAACATCGAGTTCAATGAAATCAACTACACACGGCTACATCTATTTTTTAGGAGAAAAACCTTTTTTAGCCGATTATTAGTTTTATTTTTTATCAAAAAAACATACCTTTAGTGTATAAATAAGTTAAACTCCTCCTTCCATCTTTTAATTTCCTACCTTTTTAATTATTAAATTCCCATCTATATTTTTTATTTTTAAAATTAGCAAAAGCTATGAACATAATCAATTAGAAGAAATAGAAAGGATAGCCCAATTATCCAATCTAAGAAACCTCTCCCTAAAAACAAATAAGGCGTTAATTGAAATACCAAATTTAATTATTGACTCCTTGTTTGGTTTAACTTTAGAAAATAATCAACAATTAGAAAATCTAAACTTTTTAACTCCTCTTGATTATATTGAAGGCAATGTGACTATTAGGAGAAATAATGCCTTAGTCATGGCGAAACTTTGCCAATACCGAATTTTACCTTATCGCCCAATCCTGCTTTTGGCACTACTTTCCTAAACTTGGATAAGCTGAAAGGTCAACGAATGCAATTGCGATTAATGAACCAATTTGGTCAACAAGTATGGTATCGAAATATTGAAAAGATAAGCGATGTATCTGAAAAAATAGATTTACAGGGCTTTCAGAATGGGCTTTATTTTTTGCAAATTCAATTAGCAGATAAGCGGTTGCAGACAAAGAAACTGTTGATTAGCCAGTTATATTAAACTATAGGATAGAAAGGTGTCTAAAAAGGTAGATTTAAATGTTTAAAAGGGTAAACTAGATTTGTCCTTTGTACCTTTAATCCTCGGTATCTTTACACTCCCTAAGTAGTTATAAATTATCTAATAAAAAATATTTTTATATTTTTTTAATATGTGTAAAATATTGATAACCAATGTAAAAGTATGCAAAATTCAATTATTTTTTTTTTAATTGCACCAAAGGGTTCCGACAAGTCAAAAATAGGTGTATTTTTACGCCCTCATTTTTAAAGCATTAATACCATTATTTTGACGGATAGCATCTCGAATAAAAAGGTTGGAAAAAAGTTATATGATTATCAAGAAGAGGACTTGAGCCTCATCTTTGAAAGGTTCAAGAATTGCCCCGAGGATTATAATTTATTATACCAATTACCAACAGGTGGCGGAAAGACGGTAGTCTTTTCTGAAATTGCTCGACGGTACTTAGCACAGACGGGAAAGAAAGTATTGATTTTGACTCACCGAATAGAATTATGTGGGCAAACCAATCGGATGCTGACAGAGTTTGGAGTGCATAATAAGATTATTGATAGTAAGGTCAAGGAATTATCTGATCAAGATGATTATATGTGTTTTGTGGCAATGGTCGAGACCTTAAAAAATCGTTTACAAGATGAACTATTTAAGGTAGAAAAAATTGGTCTGGTCATTATTGATGAGGCACATTATAATTCTTTCCGAAAGTTATTCAAATATTTTCAGCAATGCTTTATTTTGGGAGTGACGGCTACACCGCTTAGTTCTAATATAAACCTTCCCATGAAGGATATCTATAAGGAATTAATTGTAGGAAATGATATTTCTTCATTGGTGACCAAAGGCTTTTTGGCAAAAGCAACAACTTTTACTTATGATGTAAGATTAGGTTCTTTGAAAGTGGGGATTAATGGAGATTATACGGTTAAATCTTCCGAAGAATTGTATTCTAGTACCATTATGCAGAGTAAGTTGCTATATGCTTATAATCAGCGACTTAAAGGACGAAAGGTTTTGATTTTTAATGCAGGAATTGTTACTTCCAAAAATGTCTATGAGACATTTAAAGATGCTAAAGTGCCTGTACGACATTTGGATAGTACTATGACGAAAAATCAGCGGAAAGAAATTTTGGCTTGGTTTAAAGTCACACCTAGTGCAGTATTGACTTCGGTAGGTATTTTGACGACTGGTTTTGATGAGCCAACTATTGAAGGCATTATGTTGAATAGAGCGACGAGATCTTTGGCGCTATATTATCAAATGATTGGTCGTGGGTCGCGGGTAATTCCAGGAAAATCTAATTTTGAAGTCGTTGATTTAGGAAATAATGCAGCTCGATTTGGGCTTTGGTCCGCAGAGATTGATTGGCAAAAGATTTTCCGTTCTCCACAATATTTTTTACAGAACATTATTACAGATGATGAAATTGAACGGAATTTCAAGTATATCATGCCTGATGAACTAAAGGTTCGATTTAGCAAAACAGAAAACCCCTATTTTGATATAAAAGAAGAAAATAAGCGGGTAGTAAAAGAAGGTTTAAGGACTGCTGTTGTATTGGATCGTGCTATTGAACAACATGCTACCATGATTCGTGAAAATAGTGCGGATTATGGAGAGGCACTAGAGTTGGTTCGCTTATTGAATGAGAATATCTCAGATCGTATTCGACGATATTGTTATTGTATTTGTAATAGTACTAAAAACTTTAGAGATTGGGCGAAAGAGGATTACACTAGAAAATTAAAACTAAAGGTTGCTAGTAAATTTTAGGGATTTTTGAAAAATATTCTGATTTGTAACTTTATTTTCCTGATAATAGTGGATTGAGTTCTACCAACATATTGCCCCGTAGGGACAGTTTCAACGCAAAACGTTATAGTCAATGTTTTTCCATTACTATTTAACATTCTTTTTGCAAATGTCATTCAGAATAGTAACTTAGCGGTTGAGAACAGTTATCAAGGTGGCTGAAAGTTGAAGATGGTTCTTATTGACAAAATAATAGCAAATAAGTATTTTGAGTCTTACAAACTACACTAAAATCTGAGGAATGGATGCTAAGGAACTCTTACCACAAAAAATTAAACACGTAGCAATTGCAGGCAATATTGGTGCAGGAAAAACCACACTAGCCACTCAATTAGGGAAGCATTTTGGTTGGGAAGTACACTATGAATCTACAGAAGATAATCCTTATTTGAGTGATTTTTATATGGATATGCACCGTTGGTCATTCAACCTTCAGATCTATTTTCTCAATAGTCGGTATCGACAAGTATTGGAAATTCTAAGTGGAAATAAAACGGTTATTCAAGACCGTACTATTTATGAAGATGCTTATATTTTTGCCCCTAATTTACATGATATGGGGCTTATGACTACTAGAGATTTTGAAAATTATTTTTCGCTGTTCGATACCATGTCTTCCCAAATCCAACCTCCGGATTTATTAATTTACCTAAAAGCTAGTATTCCCACTTTAGTATCACATATTGAGAAAAGAGGGAGAGACTATGAGGGTAGTATCAGTATAGATTATCTAAAACGATTGAATGAAAGATATGAGACTTGGGTTGAAGGATATGATAAAGGCAATCTACTCATCATTAATGTAGACGAGATTGATTTTACTAATAACAAAGAAGATTTAGGAAAGGTGGTTAATCTAGTGCAAGGAGAACTCCATGGCTTGTTTCAATAAATAAATAAGGAAGGTATAAGGTATGACTATAAATTTTAAAAGGGGCATCTGAATCCTCAGTTTTTTGTATTAGCACCTTATTGAATGTCTAATTTAAACTGCCAGATTGATTTTATAGCATCTTACGATGGAAATAGAATTATACTCTTTATATGGGGCCAATCTGACAGTTTAAATTAGTTTACGGTCTTTTTCTAGAACTTGCAACCGTTTCTGTATGGTCTTCTCCTTTTATCCACTCTTTGACAAATTCAGGCATGACCTTATTGGGTTGATCATTATTCATATAAAATAAACCGTAAAGTAAGCCAAAATGTACCAATAAGGTGGCAAAAATAGCTTTTGTGCGGGTAATTCTTTCTACCTTTTCTGTGTTGTACTGTCTCATATTTTTTGTTTAATACCTATAACGACGATAGAAAACAAGATAATATGAATTATTATTTATTTAATATACTTTTAACTTAACCAGCAACCAGTTAGAGCATGTTTAAATTTTCATGATTGAGCGAAAGTGAGCAAATTTTATTTTGT
>CAZXYA010000148.1:0-17392 GCA_964644655.1 uncultured Saprospiraceae bacterium
ACAATCAATAAGTTGCAATTTTAAAATGTAAAGTTATTTTTGAACCGTTCCTAAGCTGTTTTATGGAGAATAAGTTTGTGTTAAAGCAATTAATCTAAATCTTTCAATTCCTTTAGATAAGTAATGGTTTCCTGTAGTTTTTTATCTGGAAAGATTTTTATAAATAGTATAATAATTACTCCTACAAGAAAACTACCAACTAGATAGGGAATAAAAGGAAACCCGATGGCATATAAATCCATACCAATGAATCCTTTTGCTGCAACAATTAAAAAAGCTAAGGAAAAGGTAGGGATTAAAAAGAATAAAGCATTAATTTCTAGTCGATTGAAATATTGGATTAAGGCTAGATTTCGTTGGGCTTTGACAATTGGATAATTACGATTGATTCGACTAATTAAAAATAACTTATACGTACAAAAAACAATGGCAAATAAGCATAAACCTAGCATGAATGCTCCTGGAATCAAAAATTTTGGTGTATGATAATGATTCATGAAAAAGTTTTTAAAAAAACTTAAAAACCAAAGATTTACCCCCAATTCAATAAGATTTTCCCACCTAGTTTCTGTTAAATTTGAAGTGACCTTTTTCATGTTAATATTGTTAATTGAAGCGGAGTTAATAGTTATACTTTGCTCTAAATCCTGATTGTTTTCATTCCAAATATCTTCTAAATCTTGAAAATTCATATTATTGGATTAGTAGTTTTATAATGTTTGATTAATTTCGTTTTAATTCGATGGATTTTAGTGGATACATTACTTAAGCTAACGCCAATTATATCCGCAATCTCTGCGTTTTTACAACCTTCTAAATGTAAGATGATAATCCCTTTTTCTAGTGGATTCAGTTGGCTAATCAAATGATAGAGTCGATCCAGCTTTTCATCTATTATTGCTTCCTCCCACGCTAAAAAAGTTGCTGTTTGTTGGTAATGAGATAGTTTCTTTTTTCGATTTTGTTCTTTTCTAAAAGCAGAAATCGCAACATTTAAGGCAATTCGATAAACCCAAGTAGAGGCGGTCCTTTCTGGGTCGTATTTGGGAAAGGCTTTCCACAAATGCAAGATAATTTCTTGAATTAAATCATTTCGGTTAGCAGGTGTCTTAAAATAGGAACTCACTATTTTAACAATCAACCTTTTGTGCTGTTCCAAAAGGGCAATAAATGCTTTTTCTAAAGGGTTAGATGATTTCAATTTTTGATACGTGTAAGTAGCTGGACAAAATTATCTTTATATTTCTTTTGACAGGATTTCAGGATTGACAGGATTTAACTCATTGAAAATCAAAATCATGTAAATCTTGTAATCCTGTCTGAAAATTAAAACTAATTATGTCTGAGTACTTATTTTTAATAAATTTAAACCTCATCTTATTATTCGTTTCAATTTATCAAGAATCACAGTTTTTTTACTTTTTTTCAAAAAAATATTTTGTAGGCAATCTGATTTCTAGCTAGATAGTACAAAAAAAAAGGCTTAATGGTGGGCGATACTTTCAAAGTATCGCCCACCATTAAGCCTTTTTTTACCGCTAATGTATTGTCAAAAAAATATCTTCATTTTTCAGGGTGGTTTTAAATCTTAATTATCCAATTACCTCAATTTGCCGAAAATGATGTTCAATATGATAAATATAATCTTTCATAAAATAGGCTAGGGAAGTCGGTTGGTCAGCAGGAACGGTTATCATCGCAATCTTATCCAAATTATGTTCCTGAACTTCCCTATTTAGTTTTTCTGCTGGGGTATTTTCCATGATATAACAAATATGGAGATTGTACAATTTCCATAAATCCAAAATGTGTTGCCAATCGGCTGCTTGATAATTTTGTGCATCCACCCATTCGGCTTGCGCATAACCATTAAAAATCATAGTATCTTGCCATTGGGCTTTCGTAAAACGGCGGTGGTTATTATTAGCAGAATCAATTAAATGACCCATAATTTGAATGGGGGACCATTTGCCAGGGGCTGGTTGTTGTTTTGCTTTTTCGGTCGAAATTTGGGCTAATTGGTTGTATATTTCATGGATACGCTGGCGAAAAGTAGTAGCAAAGTGCATAAGTCAATTTTTAAGTGAAAGTTGAATTTCAGAGAAAAACAGTAGGAAAGGGCAAAATAGTTTCTTAAATTCGATTATCTTTCTTTTTTTTTTCAAAAAACGAAAAATAGTATGTTATATAAACAATGCGCTCCTATTATTTTCTTATTCTTTTTTATCATCCCATTATCCATTACGGCTCAAGAAAGCAAAGATTTTGCTGCCGTAAAATCTATACTATTTCGTCAACAAAGCGATTGGAACAAAGGAGATATTGATGCCTTTATGAATGGTTATTGGGAATCAGATAATTTAAAATTTGTGGGGGCAACTGGCATAACTTATGGCTATGATGCTACTTTGAAAAATTACCACAAACGCTATCCAGACCGAGCAGCTATGGGACAATTAACTTTTGGTATAAAAAGTGTAGAAAAACTAAGCCGAAAAGTTATTATGTTAGTTGGCACTTGGGATTTAGATAGAACAAGTGGCCCTATCGGCGGTTATTTTACGCTGATGTGGAAAAAAATAAAAGGAAAATGGGTCGTTATTGCGGACCATACAAGTGCAAGACCCTAGCAATCAAGCCGATATTCTTTTCCGCAAAGCCTTAAAAGAAGAAATCCAAAAAGGAATGGTTGTAAGGAATAAAAGAATGACCATCATCAGACTAAAATTTTCTTTTGCCCAAGGGATATTTCCTAAAAAGTAGCCACCGAAGACAAAAAGTGCTACCCAAAAGATACCACCAGAAACATTATAAAAAGTATAAGTTCGAGCATCCATTTTAGTCACCCCTGCTACAAAAGGAACATAGGTACGCACAATCGGAAAAAAACGACTAATCACAATCGCTTTGCCTCCATGCTCTTCATAAAAAGCATGGGCATCGTTTAGATATTTATGGAAAAGCTGACTTTTTATTTTTAAAAAATATTGAGAAGCATAACGACCAATAAAATAATTAGACGTATTGCCTAAAATAGCGGCTGCGGTAAGAATTCCTGCTAAAGTCAGTACATTTAAAGCACCCGTTGCCGCTAAAATACCCGCTGCAAAAAGTAGGGCATCCCCCGGTAAAAAAGGGAAAAAAACTAAGCCTGTCTCACAAAAAATAATCATAAACAGAATGAAATAGGTATAAGTCCCATAGGTATTCACTAAGTCTAATAACTTTTCATCTGTGTGTAGGATAATGTCCAAAATATCGTTCATGAAAATAGTACAGTTTCAGTTTGCTAAAAGTTGCAAGTTAAGTTCTTTTATAGATTAATGTGTCAAGGATGAGAGACGGTATGCGGTTAATAGCTGACGGTAAAACCTAGTAAAGCAACTATCCGTTGGGAAACTAGCCTTATTGCTTCCCAACGGATTAATTTCCCAACGGATTTACGTAGATTATTTTTTTTAAAACTCAGTTAATTGAACAGCCTCTGATAGGATTTTAGCATTCCCTTGACTCTTTTTTTTATTCCCTCACTTAAGCCCAAGCATTTCGTAAAAACCGTAACCAATTTCCATGAAGGATATTTTGTATTTCTATTTCACTATACCCTCTACGCAATAATAAATTGGGCAAAATTTGTAAATCTGCGATAGTGCTTAAATCATAAGGTGCTTGTTCCTTTCCAAAACCACCATCCAAATCGGTGCCTAAAGCTATGTGGTTGGCATTTCCTGCTAACTGACAAATATGGTCATAATTGTCAATTAATTTTTCTAGGGTGACTGCTTTGGCTTGTGGGGTAGAGGCTCCTCGTACCCAATTGGGCACTAACATCCAGGCGTCTAAAACACCTCCTATAACTACTCCTCGACTAATTAATTCCTTCAATTGTTCGTCTGAAAATTGACGATTATGATTGACTAAACTACGGCAATTAGAATGACTTGCCCAAACAGGCCCCTTGAAATGCCGCATGGCTTCCCAAAAACTTTCATCGCATAAATGAGTCACATCCAAAATAATATTCAATCGCTCCATTTCTTTTAATAAATCCCTTCCTTTCTGACCAATCCCACCCGCTGAATCCGTTCCGAAAGCATAAGTCCCTGGGCCATAATGCGCTGGACCGACTGCTCGCAACCCATTAGTATACCCCTTTTCCAAATAGGATAAATTGACAATAGAATCTGCCCCTTCCAAGCTTAAAATATAGCCAATCGGATGTTGACTGGTATCTTGAGATATGGTCCAACTGTTTAAATGTTGTTCTAATGCTACTAAGTTAGTAAGCTGTTTAATTTCTCCTGCATCTTCCATTGCTCGATACCATGCCAATTGCCCCTGTGTTTGCGCCCAAGCCTGTTCTGGAGAATGCCAGCCTGGTAAATTATTACTTGTTTTGACATAGCGAGCAATCAACGTCGCTACACAAAGTCCAATATTTCCTTTGCGCATTTCAGCAAAATTGACCATGCTATTGCCTCGGTCTGGTTTGTCTGTTAAATGGGCCTCCCTTTTGTTGATATGGGCAAGTGGTTGCCGCAAATCTCGATTCCATTCTAGGGCATTCATGCTTAGGTCGAGGTGGGCATCGAAAATTAGAGGTGTTTTTTTCATTATCTTTATTTTAGAAACTTATTGGCGTTGCAAGTTAGGGAATATCTCTAATAGGTTGTACGGATTAGGCGGATTGAGCGGATTAGATACAAATTAAGAAATGTTTCACTAAAAAAATCGTAATTAATCCGCCGAATCCGCTTCATCCGTACAACCTATTTCTTTATACCTCTACCAAAAAACCTATTTTTACCCTAAAATTAAATAATAGTGGCAATACTCATTGGTTGTTCAGGCAGTACAGGCAGTTCTTTATTAAAAACGATGCTAAATCGGCATTCGCAAATTTTTGCAGGACCAGAAGCAGGTCTTTTTGCCTTTCCGCAAGTGTATGATAATTGGGATAAATACAAGCAGCAGCTAACAACTAATATTAAAACGGATGGGTGGCAAATGCGAAAAGGAATGACTTTAGTGCAACCAGCTTTTGGTTGGAAAGAAGTGGATTTACAACAGATGATTCAGCAAACTACTTCCTTTCAAGATTTTATTAAAGTCTTTTTTACCAAACCTTTACAACAAGCAAACAAACAAAATTGGGTCGCTAAGACACCTGCCAATGCCATTGGAATGACTGCTTTTTTGACCCATTTTCCAACAGGAAAAGCCATCCAAACAGTTAGAAATCCTTATGATACTATTGCTTCTTTGATGGCGAGGGGGATGAATGCTTATCAAGCAACGGCTTATTATGTGTTCAATACCGCAGCAGCTACAGCAAACCATCAACACAAACGTTATTATCAGTTGAAATATGAAAATCTTGTAGCAAATCCAACGGCAACTTTAAGGGATTTATTTACTTTTTTAGTCTTGCCTTTTGAACCAGAAATACTAGTTGCAAAGCACGAAAAAAGAGCCGAACCCGCTGCTATGAAAGGTTGGAAACACAAAGAAACGGCAGCAGTAAAAGCATCAAGTATTGGGCGATTTTCGACTTTATCAAGGGAGGAACAAGCCTTGGTTTATAGTGCATTTACCACTTTTAAAATCAGCCAATCTTATCAAAAAAAATGGACAATTCCTTTTAATTCTGGAAAGGAATTATGTGCTGTTTTGGGTTATGATTATGTAGTTGGAGACGTCAAAAAACACCGATTTTTATTAAAGAAATACTTGTGGAAAGATTGCTTAAGTCGCGTGAAACACGGTTTTGGGTGGCAGTTCTTTGATTATGTAGGGACGATAGAAAAATAACTAAAATAATCAGCACCTAACTCTTAGAAACTGTCGGCTACTGTCATAAATTAATAAAAATTAAATAAGTAAAATATTTATTAAAAAATAGTTTTATTGAAATTTTTATCATAAAATATTGATTGACAGCATTTTAAATTGGTAGATTGAACGACTAGATTAATTAGTGAGCTATTGAATTTTTAAAAATAATTTGCCTTTTAAGTAAAAAAAAGAGAATATTGCAGTCACGTATTATACTATCCATACCTACTTTACTTATAAATAAATACCTAATACAAGAATAGCCTCATCAAAAATGATGCTTACTTCATTCGAGGTATTTAATCCTTACCACAAAAGAATTACAACTAAAAAAAATCTAGCAACTAATGCTACTAAAAAAGCTATTTATTATTTCATAGCTTTTGAGCAGTTGCTTGTTGTCAATTAGCTAATTAAATTTAGTGACTTGATAATTGAACGATACAACAAAAATTATATTCCAACACTCAATGCCTCCATTTTGTCTTCAAAAGACTTAATGATGGTAAAAATTATGTTCCTATGAACCGAAAAAAATTACTCAACTCCTACTATCGACGCCATTGCGACCATCTATTACTACCTACTAGACAATGTGCGAATTACTTTCTGCATTAATATTACCGTATTCAAATTGATTCGTTGATTAATTATTCGTTGATTTTACATCGCTTAAAAGCCCAATGTAAATATTCAATAAGTAGTGATCAACCAAGCAAACTACCGTTCTCCTTTTCGTTTATTGGTTATCCCACCACTAAAGAAAAAGGAGTAAAATCGAACTATCCAAATTATAATTTAGAACACTATTCCAGTCTAAAAATGCCAAGCACACGCTATAGTATTGATGATTAAGGACTGGAAATCTTTTACCAAAATTTAATAATTCCCATGAACAGTAAATTGTACTTATCATTGATGAGTATTGGTACTTATGGTACTCGTACTTGTTTGAATTCGATTTTTTTGTGGACGCTGATGTTAAGCGTATTTACTATTTACCCCTCTTTTGCAGACAAGAACCTAAAAGACATTAAGGATGAAATACTCCCTACACCTCCTACCTCTGAAAGTACCTCCCTTTTTGCCCAAATTTTTGTAATTCCTAAGGATGGGAAAGCTATTACGGTCACGATTGATGACTGTGATGCGCAAAACAAATTTATGGACGATGGCACCCTGTATCAAGATAATCTTGGGCAACCAAGAAATGACACCATTACAATTTGTCCAAAAACACCTTGGCAAACGGTTAAATTAAATTTTCAAAGTTTTGACGTAGCTGCTGGCGATACTTTAGCAGCTTATGATGGGGACTTATTGGCTTTGAAAAATAATGCTGCGCCTTTCATTGGCAGCGGTTCTGGTGTTGGTGTTTCCAAAGCTTTTGGTGGCTGGGTGGCCGCTTCTTGTTCACCAAATGTCAATCCATCTGGCTGTTTGAGTTTTATTTTTCAGACAAACGGCGATTTTATAAAAAGTGTAGGTTGGGAAGCTTGGGTGAGTTGTAATGATAGAAATATTGTATTGACCCCGCCTGCTATTCAAAATGCCCTTTTAGATTGTGACGAAACAATGGCAACTCAAACGATTGGTGCCGCTACGGTAACGGCAGCTTGTGGTACGATTGCCAATGATTCAACGATTGTTAGAATTACCAATGCGGCAGGAAAAGTTTGTATAGATACTTGTTTGTCCAAAAATGAAAATATGGCAATTGTGGACCAATTTGCCATAGGTACGTATTTGGTACATTATAAACTAAAAGGAGATACTACTAAAACGGCTTTGACTTATTTTACGGTAAGTGCGCCTAATTTAGTTTGTAATGATAATGTTCGGATACCATTCGGTTCTGCCTGTGCTATTCGGATTACGCCTGATATGGTTTTGGAAAATACTTGCGATACCATCCAAGACACCTTGTATTATCAGATAAAAATTAAAGATGGATTTGGCAATATTCTAGCGGCAGGAACAGGACGAAATGGAGATTACCCAATGTTGTCAAAAGACCAAGTTCCTAGTTGCAGTAGTAGCTTAGAAGTAGAAGTTACTAGGGTGTATTACGAAGGCTTAAATTTAACGATTTGTAATAATGGCAGACAAGCATCGACTTGTTCTACCAATGTACTCTTTTTTGATAATACTCCTCCAATCTTTACGGAAACAGCTTCTGCGGATACCCTTTATGCTTGTGATCCAAATTTAACGGAAGAAGGCTTGATGGTTACCGAACCTACAGCAATAGACAATTGTGCAGAAGTAAATGTGACCTTCCAAGGTGCAACCAGACTTAATGCCGTTGCAGACTGTGGAATCACAACTTATTTAGTGACTTGGATAGCGGCGGATGAATGTAATAATACGGCGACTTTAAAAGATACCGTTAGGATTTTACGACCAGGGATTGATAAAATTGTAAAAGTAGCAGATGCCTTTTTAAGCTGTGGGGAAGATGATGCGGCAGATGTACAAGATTTGGATCGAACGGGCGTTCCTGGGTTGATGGTTGGTTTGCAGCGAAATGGGGTATTTGTCCCAACAGATACGATTGCTTTAAGTACTAAAAATTATGTTTGTAATTATATTTTAACCAAAGAAGATCAACGTTTTCCTTCCACTTGTGGGGACAAGTATTTCCGTTATTGGACGATTCTAGATTGGTGTGGTAGTAGAGGGCCTATGCCGATTGATACGCAAGCTATTTTTTTCAAGGATACTTTAGCACCAACGATTCAATGTACAGCGTTTAATACATTAGAAAAAGCAGAAAATATTTCTTTACCTAATTTTAATTGTACTAGAACGGTTTCTTTTCCAACACCAACAGCTACGGATAATTGCGATTTATTACCAGAAGTAGAAATGTTTGCGGTAGAACAATTATTAGGAACTACGTGGAGTAAATTAGCAAATAATTTGGGACAAGCAGGCGCATTAGGCGCAGGTACTTATCGAGTAGGTTACCGAGCTTTTGACCAATGCCCAGAGCAACTAAAAGAAGATACTTGTTTCCGATATTTTACCTTAACAGATTTAACCAAACCTTCGGCAGTTTGTCAAGATCAATTGACGGTTTCTTTATCTAATGATTTAGCTAGAATTCATGCCGTTGATATTGATGCAGGCAGTTGGGATGCTTGTGGTATCGAACGTATTTTGGTGAGAAGACAAATTTGTGGTTTACCGGGTGCTTGGCAAGGCGAGGTCAATACCTATGTACAAGAAAGATTGGATAATAAATTAGACCCTACTGGTTGGGCGAGTTTTGTAGACTTTGCTTGCTGTGATTTGAATCAAAATGTAATGGTCGAATTATTGGCGATTGATAGAAATGGCAATTTTAATTTCTGTTGGATGGAAGTGACTGCCGTTGATAAAATTGACCCAATTTGTGTAAACTTACCAAATAAATGGGATTACTGTGATAATTTTCAGACAGGAGATTTAGGAACCGTAACAGATACAGATGGCGATCAAATTTTTGATAATACAGAGTGGTTGGATTTAGACGGTGATTTGGAAAAAATGTATAATGAAAAATATGGCGAACCACTAGGCGTTTGTGTGGATAATTTATCTTGTTTTGATTTAACGGTAGAGCAGCAATACCAATTAATTGATTTAGAATGTGGTGAATTTAAAGCCAAAAGACGCTATAGAGTAAGAGATCAGCGAGGCAATGTGTCCACCTGGGCGGAACAATTTATCAATATTGAATACCGACCTGATTGGCAAGTAACTTTGCCTGTAGATTGGTCAGGTACTTGTGGCGATGGCGTACCAACCGCTAATTTAATTATCGAAAACGGATCTTGTGATTTAATGTCCTATGAATCTTTTGACCAACAATTTGATGTGGTCAATGATGCTTGTTTTAAAGTGATTAGAACTTATCACATTATTAACTGGTGTAAGTACAAAGCAGGAGACCAACCGATTAGTATCAACCGAATTTCCAATATTAATGGCGAAGTTTTGAATAGTCAAACGATTTCAAGTCAACAATATGGGACGGCTTCTTACTTTACCTATACTCAAATATTAAAAGTAGACGATACCGACGCACCCATTATTTCTGTAGCCGATGTATCAGACTGTATTGAAGAAACGAATGGTTGCAGTATTTCTAAAAAATTCTCAGCGACTGCAACGGATTGTAATGATGCATCTAGCGAAAGTTTGATCTTTTCTTGGGAAGTTTTTGAGAATGGGGTGATTAAAGGAAGTGGCTTTGGCGCTACCTTTAATTGGACGGTTCAGCCAATAATTGAGTACCGAGTGAAATGGCGAGTAGCGGATAAATGTGGTAATTCGGCTTGGGTAGAAAATGCGTATATTTTTAGAGATTGTGTTCGACCAACGCCTTATTGTTTGGCTGGATTAAACATTGAGTTAGGCAGCAATCAAGAAGTGGAGATTTGGGCAAATGATTTTGATTTGAACAGCACAGATAATTGTACTCCTCAGGATAAATTAGACCTACGTATCTGGCATACTTCTTTGTCTGAACAACCACCTGCTTCTTTGGCAGAAGTTTTAGCTTTACCTACGGTGGTGGCTTTTACTTGTACACAAATAGGCACCCAATCAGTATATGTATATGCGATAGACCAAGCCAATAATTATGATTTCTGTTTGACGACTATAACAGTTCAAGATAATCTGGGTATTTGTCCAGAAATTGGCGGTAATATTTCTGGTAAAATTTATACCGAATTTGGTTCAGCCGTACAGGATGCAGAGGTTCGGATTGAAAATCTGGAAGGAGAAATGATGATGACACCATCCAATGGAAGTTACGCTTTCGATTTGACGGGAAGTTCCAATTATACCGTTGTACCGAGTAAAAATAATAATGTATTAAATGGGGTATCTACTTTTGATTTAGTACAAATAACAAAGCATATTTTAGGGACAGAAGCATTCACTTCTCCTTATCAACATATTGCAGCGGATGTTAATGCATCAGGGGAGGTGAGTACTTTTGATATTATCCAGTTGAGAAAATTAATATTGAATCTATCTACCGAATTTCCTGATGACAATCCAAGTTGGCGTTTTGTGGATGCAGGATATAATTTTACAACGGAGGAGCCGCTAAAAGAGGCATTCCCAGAAAAGATTGAGATCAATAACTTAAGTGGTACCATGCCTGATTTGGATTTTATTGCGGTGAAAATTGGAGACATCAATGGAAGTGCATCTGCTAGTATTTTAGCTGCAGCAGAAGATAGAACGACAACAGGAGCTTTAACCATTGAAGTGGAAGATAGAGTAGTAAAAGCAGGAGAAATAATTGAAGTAGCATTTGACGCGACTGATTTTGAAAATATTGAAGGCTATCAATTTACTTTACAGTATAATAATTTAGAATTGCTAGACTTTATTGATGGCGTTGCAACGGAAGCTAATTTCGGTTTTGCCCTTCAAGATCGAGGCTATTTAGTCACTAGTTGGCATAATGCAGCAGCTACCACGAATGCCGCTAATGCACAATTATTCCGTTTGAAATTCAAAGCAACGACTAGCGGTTCTCTATTATCTTTCTTAGCCATCAATGCTGATTTTACTGCTTCAGAAGCCTATCAAAATGATGGTGAATTGTTAGAAGTAAGCCTGCAAGCAAAGGAAAATACCCTACTGACTTCAACTTTTAGTTTACAGCAAAATACACCGAATCCATTTACTAACAATACCTTCATTGGTTTTGAATTACCCAATGCTGCTGCGATTGAATTAAATATACTCGATATGCAAGGGCAAATCATTCAAACCAAAAAAGGAAACTACGACAAGGGGCAACAACAAATCGAGGTACATGCGAATGAACTACCCAACGGTACTTATTATTATCAATTAGTAACACCTTTTGGGGTGGCTGCTAAGAAGATGATTGTGCTAAAGTAGGTAGTAAGCAGTTTACAGTAGGCAGTTTGCGAAATTATAAACTGCCAACTGAAAAAAGGACCTTCGAGAAAGAAAAAACTACAGAATGCCCCCCAATGAGTGTAAGGGTTGAATGTAAATTCTAGCTGAGCATTCATTCGTTAGTTTTGTAGGATTACAACAAACGGGCGTCATTGGCTTTGGTCAATGGCGCTTTGTTGTTATATCCCTCTAAACCATTTATGAACTAAATCAAAAAAACGTTCTGGCTGCTCTAAAGGAACCCAATGTCCTACATTATCCAATCGAACATACTCCCAATCTGCTGCCATATATTTTTTAGAATTCACCATTTGGTCTTCTGTTAATAAAGAATCATCGGCACCTAAGATACCTAGTACCGGGACTGTACAATTTCCACTCCATAAATTACCAAAAGAGTCTACTAAATTGGCTCGGTAATAATTTAAACCTGCTGTTAGCCTACCAGGGCGAGCCATTTCTTGAATACTATTTTCAATTTGTGGATGTTGTTTGCCCCATTTACGCAAATGGTAAAAATTCTTTTTAGAGAGCCAATACTCGGCGAGTTTCGGAAATTGAAAACTAATGACATAACGTCCTTTCCATTTTTGTTGCCAACCAGCGTAGGCATAAGCTTTAGGATGACCTACTGAAACTGCCACCATCTTTTTGACCAATTCTGGATGCGCTAAGGACAAACACCAAGCAATAACTGCTCCCCAATCATGCCCCACAACATAAATAGGCTGCTCAATTTTATGTGCTTTTAGTAATGCAACTAAATCGGCGATAACTAACTTGATTTTATAGGCTTTTATTCCCTTAGGCATCGGCGATTCGCCAAACCCTCGCATATCTGGTGCGATGACTTGATAATTATTTTTTAGAAGATAGGGTATCAACGGTTGCCACATTTTTCGAGTATCAGGAAATCCATGTAATAATAAAATAGGCGTACCAGTTCCTACTATATCAACTTCTAATTGGGCGTTTTTATTCATGTAGATTTTTTATTAGATGAATGAGAATTGCCGTATATCTAAACAAAAAAAATACTATTATAAAGAAGAATTTTAAATTTTGGAGCTAAAATTGCTGTTTTTATTACTTCAAGGGCTAAGGAGAAGTTATTAAAAAATTATGAAGCAATGGATTTTGAATCAAAAGTGACCAACATATTTTCTGATAATCTACCAACTTTCGATAAAGTAAATGCGTTGGCTAATTTGTTTATTCCGCGTATTATGTATATTCCATTTGCCAAAATTGATTTACTCAAAGACCGATTAATCTACTTCGAAACTAAATTTGAATATTGCGAAAATGGCCTTTCCTTATTAAATATTATCCAATCATTCTTAATTTATCGGCAAGAACAATATGAAGATTCTTTAAACCTATTAGCAAAGAGCGATTGTTTTCAGAAGGATACTATTGGTATCATCCTAAATGCATACGGAGTAGTGGTAAAGGGTGCCTGCCTTCGAAGCCTCGGCAGAAAAGAAGAGGCATTGACTGCCTTTCATTTTGCAATTGAACAATGCAATGCCCATATAACACAAGCCTATCAATCCTATTTATACTTGCTTGCGTTATATCATATTGCGGAAATAAATGCTGCACTCGGAAATTTTAAGGCGATGGTAGAAAAGCACCAAGCCTTTTATGAGTTAAGTGAAAAAGTTGAAAATATAGACATGGTTAATAGAGCGTTAAATGGAATTGGTAGAGCCTACTTAGGCATGGAAGAGTACGATAATGCTTTAAAATATCTGCAAATTGCCGAACAAAACGCTGTTAAAGCAGCAAATATTCCCTTTAAAGCTAAGAATTTGCACGATATTGGAGGGACGTATTACAGAATGAAGTGTTATGGAAATGCTTTAGTGTATTTGCAAAAAGCCTTAGAAATACGAGAAGACCACCAACTTAGTGATGCCTCTGTTTCTACTTATATTTTTATGGCAAAGGTGTACCTTGCTCAAGATAACATAAAGCTTGCTCTGGAAACGCTGGACAGAGCGTTGACTATCTCAGAAAATTTGAAAACACAAAAAAAATCCTGCATTATCTATGAATTATTAGCCACTATTTACGAAAAAAATAATCAGCACCCTCAAGCGCTAACTTATTATAAAAAATTTCATAAAACGAAAGCAGAAATAGATGATATTCAAAGTGCGCAAAAAGAAAATGAACGAATTAGGGAAACGAATACCCAGTTACATCAGCAAAAGGATATTATTACCAAACAGAAAAAACAAATTGAAAACTATGCAGCTAAATTGGCGGATTCTAATAAATTATTACAAAATTTTGCGTACATAGCAGCGCATGATTTAAAAGCACCGATGAAAGTTACGGGCGGGTTTATTGATTTAGTACAGAAGAAACATAAACATAATTGGGATGAGGATGACAAGCAATTTTTTACTTTTATCAATCAAAGCATGCAAAAGCTTTCTAGGATGATTGATGATTTATTGTCTTTATCAAGATTAGATCAAGTATTACCTCCCTCAGAAGTAGTTGATACCAATGAATTGTTAAAAGAAACACAAAATAGATTACATCAAAAAATTCAAGATTTACAGTCAGAAATTAAGATTCAAAAAAATCTACCTAAAGTCTTGGGACATGAATCTTTAGTAGGACAAGTATTTCAAAATTTAGTAGATAATGCATTAAAATATAGAAGCGAAGCGATTCCAAAAATTGAAATTTCGTGTAAAAAATTAGCTTCCGAAACCCAAAAAGGATTTATTCAGTTTGAGATAAAAGATAATGGAAAGGGGATTCCAGCTACTTTACACGAAAAAGTATTTGAGTTATTTTCTGGGACCAACCAAAAGAATAGTAATGGGATTGGATTAGCCACTTGCAAAAAAATCGTTTTAAATTATGGAGGTAATATTTGGCTTCAATCCAAAGTTGGTGTAGGCACTACTATGATTTTTACTTTACCCGCTGCTGCTTGAATTGTAAAATTTACTTAGCATACCCCAACAGATACAAATTAACCACAGGTCCATTTTTTGTTTCTCCAATTTCCCACTCATAACTATCTCCATTATTGAGTTGCTTTGTCATGGCTTCCATTTCAGCTACTGAATAAGTCCGCAAAACAGACACCAATCCATCCCACCAAACAAAAATAGGTACAATCGGAATCAAGTAAGTAAAGATAATTCGACCAAAAGAAAAAGGTCGAATAAAAGGTGTCATCAACAACACATTGATAGGCGAAAAAAAGAATTGAATAAAATGAGCAATTGACCGTTTTTGTGCTTCAAAAATACCAATAACAGCTTTGTGATCGACTGCATTTTGCAAAATCTGTTGAGCATCTGCTGGCTTAAAATGATGAAAAGATAGAAACTGGGTGCGGAAGCCTTTTAGGTTTTCAGGGACTTGTAAGGCATTAACCGATGCTGTTTCAAAGGTAAATTGTCCATTTCCAATTTGAGCTATTTTTTCAAAAGCCGTATGATTGGGATAATAATCAGTCAAATGAATTTTTAAATTAGGAGAACTATCGTCTAAATGTTTGACCAATTTTAACCAAGCACCGCCACCACCAGAAGCTAAGTCAATAATCTGCGCATCCCCACTCTTTTCTAATCCTTTTTGTAAGATGGGCACACTCCCTTTAAACAAATCAAATTGGTTGGTGACAAACTGCAAAAAGTCGGTCATATAATTGCGGATAGTTGGAGGAAACCATTGTTGGTCTTCAAATTCTAGGAGATGGAAACGAGGCATAGTAAAATAGGGTTTAGAGGTGTAGAAGTATAAAGGTACAAAGATGTAGAGACAGGATGAAGTTTTAACGTTGTGCCACCCTTATATCTTTAAACCTCCAACCTTTGTACCTTTATTGCTCAAACCTACTTTTCAAAAAAGGATACCCAAATACAGCAGCCATAATAATGACCACACCAATATAAAAATCAGGTGCTAATTCTTTATTTTCTTGTAATAAGACCGCAGCTAAAATGATTCCGTAAACGGGTTCCATATTAATGGTTAGGTTAGCCGCAAAAGCAGACACCTGTTTTAAGGCCCGTAGATTTAGGACATAAGCCAAAGTGGTACAAGCCAAGGCTAAAAATAGCAAATAAAACCAATCCATACCGATTGGAAAAAAGGCCAAACCTTCATTTTGATAAAAATAAAAAGGGAAAATCAAGCTTATAAACAAACCCGCACTTGTCATTTCTAAAAAAGTAATGCTATAAGGATCTGCCTTATCAATTCGTTGTTTATTTAAAATAGAGAAGAGTACCGCTAACAAAGAAGAAATCAAGCCCAACCAAACACCTGTCAACATCCGAACCTCTAGGCTTTGCACAATCAATGCCATACCGGGAATGACTAGCGCCCCTAAAGCAATTTCATACCATTTGAATTTGGCTTCGGTCATTAGCGGTTCTAAGATAGCCGTAAAAAAAGAACCTGTTGCTAAGCATACTAATGCGATAGAAGCATTGGCATATTTAATAGACCCAAAGAAAGTAATCCAATGCACCGCTACAATGACACCGATGCCCATATATTGTAAAATGAGTGACCGAGGAATCACTTTTAAGGATTGTCCAAATCGAATCAGAAAAAATAAACTAAGACTGGTCATCCAAACTCTCCACCAGACCAATACCGTTGCAGGTAAAGAGATTAAATCTCCTAGAATAGCGGTAAAGCCATATAGTAGTACCGCAAAATGTAATTCTAAAAAAGCCCTTCTCGTAGCGGTCATGGTTAATATTGAATGTTGAATGGCGAATTTTGAATGATTCAACAGTCAATATTCCATCATTCAAAATTAAAATTGTGGATAACTTCAAGCCACAAAAAACGATATTTTTACGAGAAATCCCTAAATTTGCGATGCTTGAAAAAAAAGACTAGCAATATCTTATAAAATCAAGTATCTTTATTCAACCAAAATAATAAATTATGGCACTTAGTGTAGGCGATAAAGCTCCTAATTTCAAATTATATAATTCAGACAAAGCGGAAGTTTCTTTAAAAGACTATAAAGGACAAAATGTAGTTTTATTATTCTTTCCATTGGCATTTACAGGTGTTTGCACCAAGGAATTATGTACCATGAGAGACAATATTGCAGACTACCAAGGATTGAATGCACAGATTTTAGCAGTTTCTGTTGATTCTTTATTTACTTTGGACAAATTCAAAGGAGAACAAAATTTAAACTTCCCCCTACTATCAGATTTTAACAAGCTGGTATCTAAAAAATACGATTCTTTATACAAAGATTTTGTTTTAGGTATGAAAGGCGTGTCTAAGCGGTCTGCATTTGTGATTGATGGAAAAGGAGTGGTCCAGTATGCAGAAGTATTAGATAGCGCAGGAGATTTGCCAAACTTTGAAGCAGTAAAGGCTGCTTTAGCGAAATTAAATTAATAATTTAGAAAAGAGAGTAGAGAAACGAGAGTAGAGATAAAAAAGCGCATTTGCACTATAATATCTCTGTTCTCTCAATGAAATGGTCTCTTCTCTCTGTTCTACAAAATAAATAACATACTCAAACGATGACTAAGTACACAAGCGCTGTAGAAGAATTGGAAGAAGTAGCAGTAGAAGAAATTGAAGACGTGGCAGTAGGCATGCCCTCTTT
>CAZXYA010000149.1:0-17352 GCA_964644655.1 uncultured Saprospiraceae bacterium
GTTTTCTACCCCTACTACCCCACTCTTTAGCTTATTTACTTTTAAGTGCTTATAGCCTAGGGTGAACTGGTAGCCTTGGATATTGGATAATTGTTCTGTACTGAATTCGACGGTATATTGCGCTCCTGCTTTGAGTATCTTATCCATCGTTTTGATTTCAAAAGTACTTGTTCTTGTTCTATCTTCGGCTTGGACTAGGCTGTTAGGTCTAGCATTACCGTTGACATCTCCCATTTTGATGGCGACAAAGTTGGCTACCATATCGTGGCTCAGGTCAGTTACTTGCCTTACGGTTGGATAGGCCTCTGCTATTGGGTTGTCGGTGGTAAATTCGTAATCTGCTGCTACAAATTTCCAACTTGGGCTATTCGAAAACTCCCTATTGATATTTAGAATCAATTGTCTGATTTGTACCATATCGAAGGCCGTAATCGTGCCTGATTGATTCACATCCGCTGCTATCAGTTGATATGGATTGTCAAACGCTTGCACACCTAGGATATGTTTTGCCATTAAGACCAAATCAAAAGTACTGACGCCGTTTAATGGCTGCTCGTCTTTTGTTGGTTGAATCGTATAATTCTGATACATCGCCAAGTCAAACTGATACTGTCCATCTTCTTTGGTTAGCATTGAATTTTCATTGGACACTTGCACTTGTACAGCTTCGACCCTTTGTGCTTTCCAATCCTTAATCGTACCGCTGACCATTGCCATTGGTTCGTTATCTTCACAAACTCCTAAGTTATCTTGAATGGTGATAGTCGTCTCACAGAAATCCCAATTATTAGCCGCATCAATTAAATATAATCGAACGGTTTGTTCGCCTATATCCTTACAGTCAAAAGTAATTCGTTCTGGTAAACCATGAATAACGGCAATATGCGTAGGGGCTGTTCCTAAACTCGCATGCCAAATACCATATTTCAACTGCGCTTTAGGCGTACAATTATCCGTACTTGCACGATCTATATCTGATGTCCATACTTCCACTTGACCATTATCCATTAAGGTGGTCGTGATGCCATCCAAACAATAAGGGCTTGGGTTTTTACAATCAACAAAGTAATACTCCGCTGTTTTCGTAGCTATATTGCCACAATTATCACTTACTTTCCATTCGACTGTCAATCTATCACTTGGATCGACTGTTCTACTAAATGTATGTCCTATACCTTCGTCAATAAGAGACTCATCTTGATATAAGCTCCATTGATAATTTAAGCTTTCCGTACTTTGCTCATTACAATCAGTTGCGGTAATACTAAAGGTCTTTTCTTCTTCGCAATCGGCTGCATTAATGCAATCGTTAACTGGACTAATAGTGATAACTGGTGCCGTATTATCTTTTAGTTTTAAGACTTGAACATAAGTTAGCTTGCCTATTTCTTCCAATCCTTCTGAGGTGATTATGCGCTCTGCTGTAACCATGCCATGTTCATTTTCTACTCTTGCTATTTCAATCGCATCCTCGCCCGCTTGGTAAGTACACCAGTTAATAATCGTAACCGTTCTTACTACTTTTAAACAAGCATCTTCGGTAGTGGTGAATACTTTTTCTTCTACTTTATAGGCAATTAAATCACAAGCGCCGTTAGTGATTAACACTTCTGAATTTGGTATTTCATCCCCACTACCTGTCCCGATACATCGGGATGCTCCTTCCCAATCGGCTGGTAAGGTAATCTGCCAATCGGCTTCGTATTCAATATGAATCGTTTGTGTTGACCAGTTAGAGGTCATCCCTGCTCCATCCCAATCTATGGCTCGGAAACGGCGTTTGATAGTGGCGATGCCGCAAGCCTTTTCTACTTTTTGATATTGTTGTTGAATGATTAATGCTCCGCAATCCACGTTATCCGAACAGTTTGGATTGCCATATTTAGTATTAAAATCAGCAACTTGTTCTGCTGTTAAATCAATCCATTCCTCATCATCCATTTGTTTATTATCATTCACATCCGTTGCTGGCAATCTATTAGCCAAGTCCTCATCATTACAAGTCCCTGTCATATCAGATAAATCTGAACAAATTGGCGCAATCTTATCTTCCACATTCACCGTCATCCAGCAAGTGCTTTGATTCCCTTTGGGGTCCGTGACTCTTAGATAAACTGTTACTGCATCATGTGCATCTATACAATCAAAAGTTACTATGGAATCCCAGTTTTCTTCATCTCGACTGACTTCATATTTGGCAATGTCACAAGCATCATTAGATCCAGCATCTATTTCTCGATAATGTAATTGCGCTGCTGTTTGACCTAGCGATAAGTTGATTTTGTCGGTACAAATCGCTGCTGGTTTGGTATTGTCTTGAATAATTAGGGTTTGGGTCATACTTGCCGTCTTCGTTTGGGAATGACAATCATCTGCTGCTACCCACTCTATTTCAAAAGTATCGCAATTCAAAGCAGTCAATTCCTCAACTGGCACTTCCCATTTCGTGCCATTTTCAATTCTGGATACTTTTGCCATTGTCACCATTGCTGTCGAACAATTATCTCTTGCGGCAGGAGTTTCTAATTTCGTAATATCCAAAGTACAAGCATCAGGTGCTAAGTCTAACCTAAGCGTCGGCAAACTCGTTTCTACAAATGTTGGCGCTAACGTATCTCGCAGTTCGATGAATTGAGTGTCAACTGGCATGATGCCATTTTGTGTATCACACCAATCCAAAATATCCCAGTAGCGGAATACTTTGATACCGCAACTTGTCCCGATCTGTCGGGAATCTGCTGGTACGCTTACGTCTCGTTTTTGCAAAATATAACCACATACATAAGCTGCCGTATCTAAGTCAATCGTGTCGCTTGGTACTAAGAGTCCGTTAACTATTTTACCGACTTTGATGCGGGGCATGCCCGTTTTAGCAAAGTTATTTAAATCCGCTTCCGTATCTTCTCCACAACTTAATAGTACATCTGCTGCTTGGATAATATCCGCTACATCTGGTCGTACAAGTACAACGGATTGTGCTAAGGTAGCAGTATTGCCACAGGCATCCGTTGCGGTCCAGTTTAATAGCGCTCTAGTTGTATCACAAGTACCACCTTCATTTAAGATGGTCGCTCCTGCAAATTCTACTTTTACCGAATCACAATTATCTATCGCTGTTGGAGTGGGAAGCCCCAAGGCAGCTGCTGTTAAATCTATACTGCATAAGCTAAAGGTGTCTTTAGCAATCCCACTTGTGAAAATTGGTGGAGATTGGTCAACAATATTAATGGTGGTTTCACAACTAATGGACTGCACACCATTATGACAAATACTTAAATCTAAGCCTTCATAGTATCGTCTTTCAAGCTCCGCAGTAATCGTTCCACCGCAGAGGTCAATCATTTCTTTGGTGACCATTGGATAATTCCCTCCTTTACCGCCACCTGTGGCTAAGACTATTTCGTTCCCGTTTTTATCCAGTCCTTTTAAAGTAATGAAGTAATAAAGCGTATCCGTAATCGTATCACAAGTATTTTCTAATAAATCATCTGGGGTTAAAGCAATCGCACAACTAGATCCTAATGGTACATTAATTTCGTCGTTACAAACCAGCGTTGCTGGCGTTACCTGTATATTCCCTTGTGCCGTTTTAGCAGTATCGGTTTTTAGTTTATACTGAATCGAATACTGACCGATGGCAAAAGTATCTCTCAGCGTATCGGTGGTCGCTAGGCAAGTATCCAAACAAATCATTCCTTTATTATCCAATAATCGAACAAGCTGCGAATCTTGTACCGTCCCACAATTAGCCGTTATTTTTGCAGGTAAAATATCAAAAACTGCATAAGTTGCCTCACAATCAAGGCTTGCCATTAAATCATCAGGTGGGGTTAAGGTGATCGCTTTATCTAAACAAGTGACCTCACTTTGCCAACCTCTTCCTTTGCGGTTATCTCCATTCGTTTTAAACTGGAAAGTCAAACAGCCATCCGAATTAATAGAAGGCAAGCAAGAAGAAGCCACCCATCCACCGGTCTGACTCACACCAGTACCACTAAATTTACCGATAAGTGGGGCAGCAATAGTTGTTCCATCAAACACCAATAAGGTGTCGCCTGCTGCGAGTTCAAATTGGGTAAAACTAACCATTAGTTGCTTCCATTTATCGGTTGCACAAAGGGTATGGATTATATCTCTGCTACTGGTATCTTGGTATAAATGTTCGGTATTATTACTTCTAAATTGGCAAGGCGCACAGTTTTCTAAAGTAGTTAAAGCGGGTGTTGCGCCATTACCTATTGCTATCGCACAACTCGCACTTTGTGGTGGTAGTCCTTCTGTATCAGAAGGTACATTCCCCCCTCTACAAGAAGCATCATAAATACAAGTATTTGCTACTTGTAAGGTATCGGTCGAATTCCTTAAACTTACCGAGTAGCCTATGCCATCAACATGAAGACCTGCTAAATAATAATCACTTAATCCATTTCCTCTAGGAATTTCAATCGCCTGCGTGCCAACTGTAATTGGATTTAAGGGATAAAGCTGTCCTGAATTAGGTTGGACAATGCCACCAGCAGGATTTATATAGAAATTCGAAACAGCAATTACTTCCCAAACATCATTAGAAGGGGCAGTAATTTTAGCATATTCAAAAAACTGTCCATCTCCTGCACGGAAACTAGATTCATTATTTAAACAAACACAAGGGTCAATAATAAATGCCTGATAATTGTCAATGTGTAAAGAATAATGAATGGTATCACAGTAGTTATTAGCATCACAGATGACTATATCAAACGAGTCCTGATTCGTAAAAGGCGCTTCAGGAAGGCTATAGGTCAAGCAACCCGAATTGGGGTCCACTACAAAATTACCTCCTGCCAGCATGCCTACTCCAAGACCACTTTGATCAAAAGCAGCAATATCGCTGCCTACTAAACAAGGATGATCGATACAAATTTGAATCGGTTCGCCTACTGGAATATCTTCTCGAATAATTAAAGGAGGCAAATCAAAAATAAGGGCCACATTAAAGCGGCAAGTATCCGTATTTCCTTGTGCGTCTTTAGCGACTATTAAGACTTCTTGTATTGTACCAATACTGGAAAGCACCGTTCCTGCTACCGGGATTTGTTCAAGTGTCAATGGATAATTGCTATTACAAGTATTAATGGCTGTTGCCAATGAGCGATAGTCTGGCAAAATTGCCTCACAATTATCATCAATGAGTAAAGTTTGATTTGCGGGACAAGTTAATTGAGGGGCAATCGTATCTTGATAGGTCAGGGTGAAATTGCAACTCGATTGATTTCCATATTCATCGGTTGCCGATATAGTTATCAGCGTTGTATTGCCGTGACCGCTAACTATTGTGCCAGCACTCGGCATCTGTAGGAGTACTATTTGCGC
Organism: uncultured Saprospiraceae bacterium; assembly: GCA_964644655.1. Lineage (GTDB taxonomy): Bacteria > Bacteroidota > Bacteroidia > Chitinophagales > Saprospiraceae > JAFMDF01. The sequence continues at coordinate 5,353 of CAZXYA010000149.1, forward strand.
AGTTGGACTGCAATTATCAGACACCGTAACTAGACTACGAAAATCTGGTAGTACAAGAGGGCAATCATCATCAACCGTTAAAATCGTATCTATTGGACACATTATTTGAGGGGCGGTCTGATCGATTTGTTGATAATTAAATTGACAAGTACTGGTATTGCCTTCTTCATCAGTAATGGTAAACGTAATCGTCGTATCATTTCCAGCGCCTGTCAAAATGATTCCTGCGGCTGGTGATTGGGTAATGGTCATTGCTGCTCGATCACTACAATTATCAGTTGCCGTCAACAAAGCATCAAAATCAGGTATGACGCTTTGGCAATTGGCATCAACTGCAACAATTTGATCCGCAGGACAAGTAATAATAGGAGAAATAGTGTCTTTAACAGAAATATTAAAATCACAAGTACTTTGATTGCCATGACTATCATCTGCCGTTAAGGTAACGATATAGGTCGTATCGCTTCCTAGTAAAACCGTACCGGGGGCAGGATTTTGCGTAACTGTTACTTCCCCTAAATCTGCACAGTTATCTATATTGGGGGTAAAATTTCTATAGTCAGGGACCCTTATTTCGCAAGATTCAGATGCGTAAATCAAAGTATCCATTGGACAATCAATAAAAGGAGGAACGGTGTCCATAAAAATAAGTGGGAACTGGCAAGTCGCAATATTATTGGCTTCATCTTGGGCAAAAATGGTAATCATTCTAACGCCTCCATGATCCTCAATAATCAATTGCCCAATCGCTATACTTTGACTGATTGTTATACTACCACTTTCTGTGCAATTATCGGTTGCCACAATTAACTCCCTATAATCAGGCACTTCTGAAAAACAAGCATCCAAATACAAAGTATCGCTTCCTAAACAAGTCACTACAGGCGCAATCGTATCAACAACCGTCACCCTAAAGGTACAACTAGCTTGATTGCCACTTTGATCGATAGAAAAAATCGTTATTTCTTCATGCGTCCCCAATCCTACTAAGGTTTGTGTACCAGGGGCAGGCACTTGAGTAACGGTAATATTATCGAGATCCTCACAATCATTGGTGATAATGGCTAAAGCGGTGAAATCTGGAATCATAGCCGTACAAGTAGCATCTGATTGAATGGCTTGATCACCAGGACAGGTTATAGTAGGACTAGTTCTATCCACCAGTTGTACGACAAAGGTACAAGTCGTGCTATTACCACTTTCATCGGTTGCTTCTAGGGTAACTGTTTGGGTCGTCCCATCTCCTGTCAAAGCGATCCCCGTAGGTGATTGGGTAATCGTAATGTTTTCCGCCAAACTACAATTATCGTCTACCGAAGCAGCATTGGTATAATCGGGAATGGTAATCGAACAAATTCCATTGACATCAATCAATTGGGTATCTGGGCAGATCAAACTAGGCGCAATGGTATCTAATAAAGTTATATTAAAATTACATTGGGTTTCATTCCCACTTTCATCTACTACGCCAAGTGTAATGGTATGACTGGTATTCGCTCCTGTCAATTGAATGCCCTCCGTTGGGAATTGTAAAATTTCTAATCCCTGATTAATGGTACAATTATCTTCTATAGTCAAGGAACCTGTAAAATCTGCCACTTCGTAAAGACAATCCGCATCGAGGTAAACATTTTGGTCACCTAAACAAACCACCGTAGGTTTAATAGTATCTCTTAAAACTACTAGGAAATCACAGGAATCAATATTGCCATCAAAATCTTCAGCAAAAATGATGGTAAAGAAGACGGAATCTGTTCCACTTAATAAAGTCCCCGGTGGAGGTTGTTGGGTTAAGGTCACTCCTGAACTCAAACAATTATCATCGTAGGTACTCATCCCCGTATAATCGGGCATTAAGAACTCGCAATTATTATCCATGATAATGGTTTGGGTTGCGGGACATATTACCGTCGGCGGAATGGTATCGGTTAGTGCTAATTGAAAATCACAGGAATCAATATTTCCATTGCCATCATTGGCATATAAGGTGATGGTTTCGACCACATCCGAACCACTTAACACCGTTCCAGCAAGTGGGGATTGGGTAAGGGTAATTGCCGTAGTTGCCGCACAATTATCACTAATAGTCGCTGAACTAGTAAAATCAGGCACCTCAATTTCACAATCCGTTCCCACATTAATGGATTGATCAGCAGGACAAATAATAACAGGATTGATAGAATCTTTTAGCGTTAATAACATCGCACAGGTCGAGGTGTTGCCATTGCCATCATCGACGGTAAAGGTAATCGTTTGAGTGGTATTATGATCGCTAAGTATTGTACCCTGTGCTGGATTTTGAGTAATGAGTATCCCGTTCGTAGCCGTACAATTATCCGTTGTTATAATTTCTGGACGGAAATCTGGTAGTTGAAATTCACAAGCTGCATCCAATGCCATTATTTTATTCGCAGGACAAACAATGGTCGGAGAAATGGTATCTTTTAATATAATGGTAAATCCACAACTAGTCGTATTATTAGATTCGTCTGTTACTTCTAAAGTGATGGAAATTTCCGTATCATGTTGGCTAATACTTGTTCCGGGGGCAGGTAATTGAGTAATTATTAAATTTGGATTGGCACTACAATTATCTGTTACCGTAATGGAATCTCGATAATCTAATAAAGTTTGTCCACAGGAGTTATCTAAATAAACTGTTTGGTTCATCGGACAAGTAAACACAGGTAACATTTCGTCCACCAAAGACAATATAAAACTACAGCTATCTATATTTCCATTGCCATCATCTGCAATTAAAGTAATGGTCGTATCTGCGCCTAGTCCATTCAAAATAGTCCCAGCTATAGGTTTTTGAGTGACGGTAATATCAGTAGACATCGTACAATTATCAGAAAAACTAGCCAAACTAATATAATCTGGAATAATTAATTCACAATTGGCATCTGCTACAATCTGTTGATCGGCAGGACAGGTGATTTGGGGATTAATGGTGTCTTTTAAAACTACTTCAAAAGTACAAGTGGAGCTATTACCTGAATTATCTATTACCGTAATCACCACTATTTCGGCAGCATCATGCCCTGATAAAAGGGTGCCTGCTACAGGGGTTTGGCTAATTATAAATTCATTCGCTGCCGCACAATCATCGCTAATGCCAATTGCTGGAATATAATTAGGAATTGTTTGGGTACAATTGGCATTGGCATAAATAATTTGATCAGTAATACAAATTAAAGTTGGCGAAGTGGTATCTATTAATTCAACCGTCATACTACAAGTACTTTGGTTGCCATTGCCATCATTTAGGGTAAAAGTGACGATATAACTGGTACTATCGCCCTGCACTACTGTTCCTGCGGCGGGTGATTGAACAGGACTTAGCGTAGCCCTAGTCGTACAATTATCTGCATACCCTAAAACAGGTAGTAAGTCAGGAATCGTATTCTGACAATTGGCATCCGTATAAATCGTCGTATCAGTTGGACAAACTAAGTTTGGCGCAATCGTATCTAAAACGGTAATGGTAAACGAACATTGACTGCTATTGCCACTATTATCGGTTGCAGTTAAAGTAATGGTTTGTGAGGTATTATGTCCACTAATCAAAGTACTAGCTGCTACATCTTGCGTAACAATCAATCCATTCCCCGTTGCACAATCACTTAGGGGCATCGTCTTGGTATAATCAGGAACAGCTACTCCACAATTTGCATCCGCATATAAAATTTGATTAGCTGGACAAGTAATGCTTGGAGGCGTTGCATCTTCTAGCAGCACTCGTAGCATACATTCAGCAGTATTACCACTTTCGTCTTCAACGGTAATGGTCACTATCTGTTGAGTTCCGTCGCCACTCAACATTATGCCTGCCGCTGGGCTTTGAGTGACTACTAAATCAGCAGTTGCACTACAATTATCTCCAATCCTTACTTGATCGGTGTAATCAGGTAGTGCAATAGCACAATCTCCATCTACACTAAGTGTCTCATCGGCAGGACAAATAATCGTTGGGTTAGTAGTATCTTTATAGGTGATTTCAAAGGTACAATTATTAGTATTGCCGCTTTCATCTTCAACCGTTAAAGTAATGATGGTCGTATTGGGGTTATTAATAATTTGCCCTGCACTTGGTGATTGTGTGACCGTTAATCCAGCGTCTTGGGTACAATTATCACTAATCGTTGCCATCGACCTATAATCCTCAATTATTGCTTGACAATTGGCATCTAAAGCAATAGCAATATTACTTGGACAGGTAACCGTTGGTGCTATTTCGTCTCTCAAGGTCAAAAAGAAAGTACAACTGTCTATATTTCCATGCGTATCATCCCCTACAATGGTAATTTGAACCATTGTATCCAAGACGCCAATGATCGTTCCTGCTACTGGAATTTGGGTTAATTGTACATTGGCATCTGCCAAACAATTATCCGCTGTAGTAACCAATCCAGTATAATCGGGAATGGTAATTTCACAATTAGCATCTACAGCTAAACTTTGGTCGCTAGGGCAAGTCAGCATCGGTGGGCTGACGTCTTTCAAGGTAATTATAAAGGTACAAGTCGTTGTATTGCCATTGCCATCATCTGCCGTTAAAGTAATGGTTTCGGCATCATTATGCCCAGATAATAAAGTGCTTGCTGCGGGGCTTTGGGTCACCGTAATAGCCGCATTTGCGGTACAATTATCCGCTACAAGTGCTTGGCTGGTATAATCTCCAATCGCTACTTCACAATCAGTATCCGCATTAATAATAATATCAGCGGGACAAGTAATCGTTGGGGCAATCGTATCTTTTAAGGTCACCACAAATATACAAGTACTGCTATTTCCAGAGTTATCAGTAGCAGTTACCGTAATAGTTTCTGCATCATTCTGTCCCATCAGCAAGGTACCTGCTGCTGGGTTTTGAGTAATTGTTAAATCATTACCAGTTGCGCAGTTATCTACAATATTTAAATCTGGAATATAATTGGGTATTTGTCTTTGACAATTGGCAGTAGCAAATAGTGTTTGATCTGTTAGGCAATTAATAATTGGAGCAGTTGTGTCTATCAGCTCAACGGTCATCTCACATTGACTTTGGTTACCATTGCCATCATTGATGGTAAAGGTTACCCTATAGTTCGTACTATCTCCTGCTATTGCCGTTCCTGCTGCGGGGGATTGGCTAACCATAATAGCATTAGTTGCCGTACAATTATCTGAATACACTAAGCCCATGCTTAAATCAGGAATCACATTTTCACAGTTTGCATCCGCATAAATGGTTGTATCTGAAGGACAGGTTAAGGCGGGTTGAATCGTGTCGATAAGGGTCACTTCAAAAGTACATTCGTTTTTATTACCACTTCCGTCGGTTGCCGTTAAGGTAATTAACTGTTGTGTCCCATGCCCCATTAAGACCGTATTAGGTGCTGGGGCTTGAGTAATGGTGATGGCACTACCGCTATTACAATTAGTAGAAACGACTACTTGACCCGTATAATCTGGTATTGTTACTTGGCAATTATTATCTGCAAATAAGTTTTCATCGCCTGGGCAACTAATAGAGGGTTCGGTAATATCTCTTAGTGAAACCACAAAGGTACATTGTGCAGTATTGCCATTTTCATCTTCAACTTCCAAGGTTACCATTTGATCAAAACCATCACCACTAATCATCGTGCCTGCGACTGGGCTTTGGGTAATGCTTATATTATTATTGAGACTACAATTATCTGCAAAACTGGAAGTCCCTGTATAATCAGGTAGCGGAATGGCACAAATACCATCTACACCCAAAGTATCATTGGCAGGACAGGTAATCGTTGGATTCGTGGTATCTTCGTAAGTTACCTCAAAGGTACAATTAGCCGTATTGCCACTTCCATCTATTACGGTCAACGTAATCGTTGTTATAGTAGGATTATTTATAATTTGACCAGCGCTTGGTGATTGGCTTATTTGTAAATCACTCATTGGCGTACAGTTGTCTCCGACTGTTGCCATTGTGGTATAATCCGCTATTATTGCTTGACAATTAGCATCCAAGGAAACTGATACATTATTGGGGCAAGTTATGCTTGGTACAATTTCATCTTTCAAACTTAAAAAGAACGCACAACTGTCCATATTCCCATGTGTATCATCGCCTATAATGGTAATTTTCACCATCGTATCCAATACACCAATGATCGTACCAGCAGCAGGTTGTTGTGTCAATTGAACATCTGTATCTGGTAAACAATTATCTGTTGTCGTTACTAAACTGGTATAATCGGGAATCGTAATTTCACAATTGGCATCTACCGTTAACATTTGATTACTCGGACAAGTCAGGATAGGTGGTGTGATGTCCTCCAAAGTAACATTAAACGTACAGGAAGTTGTATTGCCATTGCCATCATCTGCCGTTAAAGTAATTATCTCAGAATCATTATGTCCTGTAAGCAAAGTTCCTGCGGCTGGGCTTTGGGTAATCATAATACTTCCCGTACTTGTACAATTATCCGCTACGGTTGCCAATCCAGTATAATCGCCAACAGCGACTTCACAATCCATATCTGCGTTTATCGTAATGTCTGCTGGACAAGTAATGCTTGGCGCAATGGTGTCTTTTAAAACTACCTCGAAAGTACAAATACTACTATTCCCAGAATTATCTGTCACCGTAATCATAAGGGTTTCCATATCATTTTGTCCATTTAATAAAGTACCCGGGGCTGGAATTTGTGAAGTTATGATTTCATTAGCAGCAGCACAATTATCATTTATAGTCAATTGGGTCGTATAATTGGGTAGCACGCCTTGGCAACTAGCATCGGCAAAGAGCATTTGATTACTTAAACAGGAAATAATGGGTGGCGTGGTGTCTATCAAAGATAAAATCATCCTGCATTGGCTTTGATTGCCATTGCCATCATTAGCGGTAAATGTAATGGTATAATCTGTGCTATCTCCTGAGATGGCTGTTCCAGCTATAGGGTTTTGCGTAATCGTAATAGCGCCTATTGCCGTACAATTATCTGTATAAGTTAATCGGGTCGTTAAATCAGGAATGGTATTTTCACAATTAGCATCGGCATAAATGGTACTATCCACAGGACAAGTTAGTATTGGTTTTATCGTATCCACAACCGTAATATCAAAAGTACAGTCGCTGCTATTTCCACTTCCATCGGTAGCTGTTAAAGTGATGGTCTGGATGGTATTATGTCCAGAGATGGTCGTTCCTGCTGTAGGATCTTGCGTAATGACTATATTATTTCCTGCAGCACAAATACTAGCGGTCGTTGCCATTCCTGTATAATCAGGGAGGCTGACTTCACAATTCGCAGCTGCATATACATTTTCAGGGATAGGGCAACTTATAGTCGGTGCAATTGTATCTGCTAAACTTACCGTAAACATACAAGTAGCTGTATTTCCAACTTCATCCATTACCGTTAAGGTCACGATTTGTTGGGTACCATCTCCACTAAGCATAGTTCCAGCAACTGGACTTTGGTTAATGGTCAAATCTGCTAAGGAAGAACAATTATCTGCAATGATTGCACTCCCTGTAAAATCAGGTAGGGCAATCATACAATCTCCATCTACGCTTAAAGTTGTATCTGCTGGACAAGTAATCGTCGGGTCTGTGGTATCTTCATAGCTTACTTCAAAAGTACAAACTGCCGTATTGCCACTTTCATCTTCGACAGTTAAGGTAATCGTTGTTGTTCCAGGCGCACTAATAAGTTGACCTGCACTTGGAGATTGGGTGATGATTAAATCACTTATTTCGGTACAATTATCATCAATGATTGCCATCGACGTATAATCTGCAATGGTTGCTTGGCAATTGGCGTCTAAGGAAACGGATACATCATTGGGACAAGTTATCGTTGGGACAATTTCATCTCTTAAGGTTAAAAAGAAAGCACAACTATCTATATTTCCATCTGTATCATCGGCGGTAATGGTAATTTTCACCAACGTATCTAAGGCGCCAATGGTTGTTCCTGCAGTTGGATTCTGTATCAATACGATACTAGCATCTGCTAGACAATTATCTGTTGGGTTGACCAAATTAGTATAGTCAGGTATGGTGACTTGACAATTGGCATCCACCGTCAAACTTTGGTCACTTGGACAGGTTAATACAGGAGGTGTTATATCGGATAGTGTAACGGTAAAGGTACAACTAGTGGTATTTCCATTCCCATCATCTGCCGTTAAAGTAATGGTTTCCATATCTCCATGACCAGATAAGGGCGTACCCATTGGCGGCATTTGGGTAACTGTAATCGAATTGGCTGAGGTACAATTATCATCCACTACTGCTTGACTGGTATAATCTCCAATCTCTCCTTCGCAATTGGCATCGGCGTTAATCGTAATAGCTGCTGGACAGGTAATCGTTGGCGAAATCGTATCTAATAGAGTAATGGTAAAAGTACAATTTGCCCTATTCCCACTTTCATCTCTAGCCGTTAAGGTGATAATTTGGCTGGTTGTAGGTCCACTAATAGTCGTCCCAATTGCGGGACTTTGGGAAATAGTAATAGCTCCCACCATCGAACAATTATCATCCACGGTTGCTAGACTGGTATAATCTGCTAGGTTAAACTCGCAATTGGCATTTACATATTCATTTGTATTAGCAGGGCAAGTAATCGTTGGATTAATCTCATCTTCAACAATTAAATTAAATTGACAAGTTGTTTGATTTCCTGCCTCATCTGTGGCAGTCAAGGTAATAATGGTCGTTCCTTTTGTGACCATCATACCACTAGCGGGCATTTGACTAATCATTATTGCTCCATTAGCACTACAATTATCTGTAGTACTTGCCAAACTAGTATAATCTGGAACCCTTACTTGACAAGCAGCATCTACCAATAAATTTTGATCCATCGGGCAAGTCAGAACAGGCATTTCATCGTCAAAGGTGCTAATTAAAATAGTATCGCTACATAAACCACCGATGTAAAAAACGGTATCAATATTGGGTATTGGGCTATGATAAGTTCCCAAGGTGACAACCCCCGTCGTCGTTATGGTTGAACCAATATCACTAATAATGCCCCAGGTTCCACCACTTTCATCCGCAGTAAAAGCAGGTAAAGTCGTTGTGGGACAACCACTTATGTCCGTCGTCATAATATTAGGTTCATCTACCAAGCCATCTTTATCATTATCAATCCCATCTCCACAAATTTCCAAACAAATAGGGCTTAACAAGGAATCCAAATTATTATTAAAATTACACTCCCCTACCCCCGATAAAGGAAAATCGCCAAAACTATAAGGCAGCGTACTCGTCCCAGGGTCATTGATAACTGAATAAACCTCGATAGGGGCACAAAGTGGCGCTATATCTAAAACGACGGTTTGATTCGCACTATCCCCTGTAACCAAGGTAGTCCCTACCGTACTCGTTCCCAACAAAGTGGGGCTGCCCCCAGTTGGATTTTGGTTATAAAAAGCAATAGGTGTAGTGGCTGGTAATTCTGTACTTCCTTCATTTCTCACGGTAAAATGAACGACCAAATTAGGACATTGCTCAATCGTAATACTATCTATACGAATCCTACCATCTGGAGCAGCAAAAGCAGGCGTTGCACTACCTCCATTGGCATTTAAAATAGTGGTTTGAACTAAAAATCCATTATAAGCATTATTCAAATCATCATCTATAGGGCTCTGTTGCTGTCTAGGAACAGTCAAATCGTCGTTGATATTGGTGACAAAATAGCCATGTTGATTCCAAACTTGCCGAGCGGTTACCCAAGGCGTATTCATAGATTGGTAGACTTGTACAAAATCATTGCCACTACTTCTTGGGCCATTACCATTTTGCGCCGTAATAATAATTTCTGCTGCTCCATCATTATTCACATCCGCTACGATGGGATATTCGGTTCTAGTCCCTGCCTCGGCTGGTATTTTGACCAATTCAGCCCCATCTGTACCTCTCCAAACATATAAATTAGCTTCTTCACTATAAACGACTTCATTGATTCCATCCCCTTCAAAATCAAATAAGGTACTACCCGTTCTTTGTGATCCATCATCCAAGCCCGTTTTTTGCCACTTGACCACCAAAGCATTAGCGCCAGCATCATATTCCAATACTACATAGAAATTTCTTCCCGCAGTTCCCAACTCTACCATCCCATCATTATCAAAATCACCAATATTTATCCGTCCCCCCGTATTCGTACCAGGCACATCATAGGTAGATCCAATTTGCATTTGGGTACGTGGATTCCAAATATAAATTTTACCTGCTGCCATGACCACCACATCCACTAGGTTATCTCCATCAATATCCGCAATACTTGTAAAACCATCCTTAAAATCTCCGCCACTAATTTCCGAGACAATATCTAAACTTCCATTATCTTGCGTACCATCGCCAGGGGTATAAGTGTACACTTGATTGCCTGCAATCAGTTCTAGCCCTTGCGCTTCTGCGCCAAAAGTTCCGCCATTTGGTTTAGGATCGCCGGGCGCAAATACATCAAAAGCAATGGAATATTTATCATGATTTCTAGCAGGGTCATCAAAGGCTTTACCCGTGCTACCCGTACCAATTGCCAGTCTAGTTCCCGTTATGGAATTAAAGATTCGATTGCCCACATAGACTTCTGGAATAAAATCTTGGTCAAAATCAGCTACTTGCGCAGAAGAATGGGTAGAATTATCGCCAATTTGATTGGCAGTTTGCCATACCACCGCTGGATTTCCATATTCATAGCGCCTTAATTGATTGCTATTGACCATCACAAAAATATCTCCGTTTCCATCTCTGTCCACATCGGCAATCGTCGGTTGAGAAAAAGGGCTATTGGTAGGTATGACTATAGATTGTTTGATACTCCCATCTACGCCATTAAAAATTTGAATTCTGCCAGGGCTAGGATCTTTAGCCACCAGTTCGGGAATACCATCTCCATCCATATCTCCTACAAAAACCCCACTCCGCTGGTCAATGGGATAGTTAATAAAGTCGGTTTCAAAAATTTTGGCAATTTTAAATTCATCAATAGTAGGAGGGACAAATTGACAATTGGGCAAAGCCGTATATTGATAGATAAAACTATCACAAACCCCTATTCCTGCACAATCATCATCATAACAATCGACTAATCCATCTCCATCATCATCAAATTCATTAAAACAGTCTTCCATCATCAACATATTATTGTTATTTGCAATAAAAAAAGATGGATTAAGTGACCGCTCTTCGAATGTCGTTTTTTTTGTTAAAAACTGTTTTTTTGTTTTTTTAATTAATAAATCAAACGTATTCACAAAAAATTGTGGCCGACTTTGCATTGATTTAAGGCTACTTAACAGTAAGAAAAAGCATGCTAGTCCTACCACATACTTTGTATGATTTATTTGTTTGAAAATCCCCAAAAAATGACTATTCCTAAATAATTCCATAGGAAATACTTGGTTATGCATATAAATATGCGATGATATGATTGGCTAAAATGGATCTAGAGTGTTCTTTTCTATAGTTAAAGGGGGATTGAATAGGAAAAACGGGAAGTTTTTCGCTAAAAGAGGGACTGCAATACTTAAATTACCATAAAAAAGTAAGTTGAAAATGAGTTTTCGTTAATGGTTGTGACAGGGTAAAGTTAAAGCAATAATGAAATATAAGTACTTATGCGAAATTAATCGACACTTTGGAAAATGGGTAATGAGGTGATGAGTTCATAAGGTAAATGAGGTGAACAAAGCGTTTTAGAACAGGTGCTAATCTCATTAACTTAGTATTCTCGAAAGGTATAGAATATTTCTGCTCAAGTGCTTATTTGATTTTTAGAGAAGAGGGCATCCGAATTATTTTGATTGGGTGATGTGGCTTTGAGGAAGGTTTAGATGACTACATAAATATGTATTAACAATGAAACTAGAAACCGAAATCTAAAAACTAGATGCCAACATAGTGACTATAGAAAATGCGGAAATCGCATACATATATAGGGAGACTTAGCCCCGTGGGATTGTTTAATAAACTGTGTCAAAAATTAAAAAATAAATTCAAGAACCAAA
>CAZXYA010000150.1:0-17269 GCA_964644655.1 uncultured Saprospiraceae bacterium
AAAGTAGCTAAAAACTAGATACAAAGGTGGTCGGTGCGCTGCACCTCTATCTATCGTCTTCAAATTGCTATCTTTTTGCGGTCAATAGTGTAGAGGTATAAAGGTACAGAGGTACAAGGGTATAGAGGTTTAAAAATCATACATCTTAGTTCATAAATCATCATAAATCTATGTAAAGAGAAATAAACAGATTGTAATTATTCATTAGCAAATACAAAAACTACTTTTTTCTACCATATAGTCATTTCAGCGCATATAGTTTGAATTTATATAAAATAGATATTTTCAGTCTCAGACTAGAAATCAAAATAAAAAATCATGAGAAAAATTTTACTTTTTTCAATTAGTATGCTGTTCGGTTTGATGGTATTGGCACAACAAGATGCCCAATACACACAGTTCATGTATAATAAATTAGCCTATAATCCAGCTTATGCAGGAAGTTTAGGTGCGACGACGGCAACTGGAATTGTTCGTAGCCAATGGCTAGGTTTAGAAGGAGCGCCTAAATCTCAAGTATTTAACATAGATGCGCCTTTATACGATAATAGAGTAGGTATCGGTCTAAATATTGCTCGCACTACAATAGGTATCGCTACTAACTATAATGCCGATGTAGCTTATGCTTATCGAGTCCCTTTGGGGAAAGGTAATATTGGGGTTGGCTTGCAAGGCAGTATTCGTTCCTTTAATGCCAATTATAATGATGAACGGTTAATTGCTACCGAAGGAACGCCTTTCGATGCTAGTATTCCTATTGGGCAACAAAATAAATTGACGCCCAATTTTGGTGCAGGGGTTTATTATAAAGAAGACAAGTTATATGTCGGCTTTTCTGCCCCAAGGTTATTAGAAAACAATATTGATTTCTCAGAAGATCCAACAGTTATTTCTAATTCTATTCGTCACTTTTACCTAATGGGCGGCTATTTATTTGATATTAATGCAACGACCCAATTACAGCCCCAAGCCCTAATAAAATATGCCGAAAATGTTCCACTAGATATTGATTTAAATGTGAGTGCTATTTTTATGAATAAATACATGGTTGGTGCAACGTATAGAATTGGAGGTTCAACTAGAGGGCTGCCAGCAGAATCTATTGATATTTTGTTTAGCACCCAAGTCAATGAACATTTCCTGTTTGGTCTTTCCTATGATATAACCGTATCCGAGTTAAGAGACTATAGTAGTGGTAGTATTGAAGCAATGGTTCGATATTCATTTGGTCCTAAAAAAACAGACGAACAGGAAGTAGAAGGAGACTATTTGAATCCAAGATTCTTTTAAAGACGTAGACTACTAAGAAAAGAAACAAAAACAAAACAGTAATCCTAGTCAGGCAAAATGCCTAAGCTATTTTAGGGATCAGGAAATAAATAAGATACCAGAAGATGTGGTTTTAGTTTGTTCTTATTCAAGGCGTCGAAAATGGAGTTACCCGTACGGGTAATGAGTATTTCGACAACACAGAAGAAAATCAAAATAAAGCCGCAGAACTGGTAAGTTATATTTTTCCTGTTCCCTTAATCCTATTAGAACATACCAAACATGAATATACAAGAAATAAGCCTTTGTTTAATCTGCTCGCTATTGAGTTATATCACCTTAAGTGCACAAATAGAGCATCCCCCTAGTTCAATAAGTGCAAAGATTAAGCAAGTCGAACATCCTGACATCAAGACCCAAAACACTTTCCGAATCAATTCTAAAAAATTAGAATTTTCGCCTACTTATTATCAGAACGGAATCATCTATGTGACGCTAGGAAAAGAAGGAGAAAAAATTGACGGAAATATCGGGGTGCCTTTCTTTGAATTATTCTATGCCGAATTAGATGGTCAAGGAATGCCAAGTAATCCTCAACCTTTTTCTGCAAAAGTAAATTCTAGTACCCATGAAGGGCCTACCACTTTTAATTTTACCGAAGATATTATTTATTACACTAGCAATAGCGCTAGTGAAAATACAAAAGGTAAAAAGACCATGAAAATTTTTGAAGCCAAAAGAGGCACAGATGATTGGGAAGACCCTAAATCATTATCCTTTAATGGCAATGAATACACCACGATGCATCCTACGCTAACAGCCAATGGAAAGAGACTATATTTTGCCTCTAATCGCCCCGGTGGATATGGTGAAACGGATATTTATTATGTAGAAAATAATGGAACTGGTTGGGGAGAACCTATTAATTTAGGGCCGACGATTAATACCAATAAAAGAGAAGCTTTTCCTTATATTCATGAATCGGGCATGCTATTCTTTTCTTCAGAAGGACATGGTAGTGTTGGTGGGTATGATATTTTTGCGGTGAATACTCATGAAAGAAATTTCAAAGAAATCATCCATTTAGGGACGCCATTTAATTCTGAAAGTGCAGATTTTGGCTTAATTCTAAACCCAACTGGCACACAAGGCTATTTCACTTCTGCTCGCTACGGTGGTATTGGACAAGATGATATTTATTTATTTGATGCACCAAATGGTTTATTTGCTACTGCAGCAGCTACTAGTGAATTGGCGAATATTACCGTTATCGACGAAGTGGACGGTTCGGCTATTGACAACGCAGGCGTTTATATTTTTGAAAAAAACAAAAGTGGTCTATTTGGAGAAGAAGATTTATACGAAGTTGTTTTAGAAGCAAAAGATGGCAATCCAGACCAAATGGAAGTTCGTTTTGTGATGAAAAAAGAATTGGGCCAACCTGATTTTCATACAAATGCTAATGGAAAAATAGCCACAAATTTAGACATCAATCAAGAATATTTATTATTAGTAACTAAAAAAGGATATGCGAATAAAGAACTGCGCTATGCCACTTTTGGGCAACCTTCGCCTATGAATATTCGAGTTCCATTGACCACTAAAAATTGTGTCACTTTAAGTGGTGTTGTGCGAAATGGACAAACGGGAGCAGTTGTTCCAAATACTAAGGTTTTAATCCAATCCAATTGTGATGGAAAAACACAATTTGTAACCACCAATATAGTTGGGCAATATGAACAATGTTTGCCTTTTAGTTGTGACTATACTTTAGGAGCGGAAAAAGAGGGTTTTATAGCTAATAGTACAATAATATCTACTAAAAATTTAACCCAATCAAATCTAAAAAGAGATATTAGTTTAAATCCAAATACAAGTCAATTAACAACAGCTACTGACAATTTAGTAGAAGGATCAACCATTGTTTTAGAAAATATTTATTACGACTTTAACAAATCTGCCATTAGAGCGGGGGCTGCCGAAGAATTAGATGCATTAGTGACCTTGATGCTGCAATATCCTAGTATGGAAGTAGAATTAACTGCCCATACAGATGCGAGAGGTGATGCTGCCTATAATCGTAGTTTATCCAGAGAAAGAGCCAGGTCTGCAAAAGATTATTTAGCTCGAAAAGGCATTGCTTCGAAAAGGGTCAAAGCAAGAGGAATGGGAGAAGTAGCCATCAGAAATCATTGTAAAAATAATGTGAAATGCGCTGACCAAGACCACCAATATAATCGTCGAACAGAAGTACGGGTAACTAAGTTGGCTGAGAATGTAGGTATTCGATATAGTGGGAAATAGTAATTAAAGGGTTTAGAAATAAATAAACTACGTGAATTGACGCAGTTATTTTTAGTTCAGGTAAGGCGCAAAAAATGGAGTCATGCAGGGCATAATGAGTATTTTTGCAACGAAGCATGGGCTAAAAATAACAAGCTCAAACGCGTAGGTTATATTTTTCTAAAGCCCTACAGATTAAAAATTCCCAACAATCGGCATCAAAACATCCAAATAATCTGTCAAGGGTAATTTAGTGCCAGCATAATCACAATTGATTTGTAAAGCAACCGCTATCTTTTCCTTTGGATAATAAGCAAAAATGGAATTATAACCAGGCATAAATCCACTATGTCCAAATACATCTCCATTATTGGTATGATAAATAAAACTGCCCATACCATAAGCATGCCCTCCATCTACTTTCTGACCCTTTGGATTAATCGTAGTCATTTTTGTTAATAATGTTTTAGAAAATAAAGCAGCTTCATAATATAACTTTGCCCATTTCGCTAAATCAGTAGTAGTAGATGCCATACCACCACCTGTCCATTCTACTTGTGGATTCAAAATATATTTGCCGTCAACAACAACTTTATTGGGAATTTTAAACGCTTCTGGTAACCGAGAATAAGCCATAGATAAATTAGGAATGGTTCTTCCTTCAGAGGGAAAAGTATGATTTAGTTGAAAGGGTTGTAATATTTTAGTCCGCACCAAATCATAATAATACTGTCCTGTTATTTTTTCGATGAGCATACCAATTAAAATGTAATTTGTATCAGAATAAGCCCAACCTTTACCCGCTGCATGAACAGGTTCTTGATCAAAAATATAGGATAATCTATCCTCGTAAGACCAAACTTTATCTGGATCAGCATGTAATGTTTCCCATACTTCTATTTGCAGCACCCAGCGAGGCAAACCGCTGGTATGCTGTAGTAACATAGCGATTGTAATCTCCTCAATATTCGGAATTTTTGACAGCCAGGTAATTTTTGGAAAATAGCTTTTTAATTTGGCATTTAAATCAATTTTACCTTCATCCACTAATTGCATTAACAAAGCCGCAGCATAGGTTTTTCCGATTGAACCTGAGAAGAAAACATGATTAGTGGATAAAGAAACTTGTTGCTCAATATCAGAAAATCCAGCGGTATAGTTTTCTATTTGACCTTTTTCATAAATAACTGAAAAGTTAAGTCCAGGCAGATCATTTTCCTGAATTAACCTCTGGATTTTATCATGTAGGCGCTTATTAGAATTTGTGGTAATAAGGGTATTCGTTTTGCAGCCAACCAAAAAGAATAAACAGACTAATAGGAAGTTATTTTTCATAAATTGTTCAATTTTTTTAGTGACATTAAAAAATAACTTGTTGTCTTTGTTTTGGTGCAATTTTCCAAAACAGCTTTGCTGGTTGGGAAAATTGCGGCAAAGCGAAGACTAAAGTTAACAAGTTATTTTTTATTACTACAAATAAAAAAAACATCAATTTTAGCGGTAGTTCGTTTCCTTTACTTTAAAATCAAACACATCCAATCGTTGATAATGCCCTGTAACATCTAAAGTCATCCGTTCTTTATACACTCGATCTAAATCTTTGATTTCACATAATAAAACACCTTCTACATCAAATTGAGGGGCCAATAAATAATTGCCATCTGGACCGATGACACAACTCCCGCCATTCAACATAAAATGGTCTGGTTGATCCTTTAAATGGTCAGGCATTGCTAATTCTTTAGGCATGTCTTTGACTCGTAAAATCTGTCCAGCAGCAATCACAAAACAACGCCCTTCAAAAGCATAATGCCGACTAGCAATTTGGTGGCGTTCAAAGACACAAGGCCAAACAGCTACATGAATCACTTCCTTTTCATTATGCATGGCTTGCCGACTCAAAGGCATCCAATGTTCCCAACAAATCAATCCGCCAATTTCTCCAAAACCTGTATCCACCGTTTTCAAGCCCTGTCCGTCACCATGTCCATACAACATTTTTTCGGTATAAGTAGGCATTAGTTTTCGATGATGATTCACCAAATTTCCTTTAGCATCAAATAATAACAAGGAATTATAGATGGTTCCATTGCCTTTACCTTTCGTGACGACTTCATTAGCCCCAACCATAATCGTCACCTTATATTGCTTGGCCCATTTACCAATTTGAGTCGTTGTCTGACTCGGCACTTCCACTCCACTTCTAAGCATTTTTAGGAATACTTCTTTGGTCGGTTCATGGTCCCAAATGGCAATATTAGGGCAGTGGTCTAACCATGAGGGATAACCACATAGCCAAGTTTCTCCAAAAACAATCATTGCTGCCCCTTTCCCAGCAGCTTCTTTGATATACATTTCCATTTTTTCTAAACTTTTGGCTAAATCTAAATAAACTGGACTGGCTTGAATAATGGCTATAGTAACAGATGAAAGCATAATTTAATTAATTTTTAATTTTCAAAAAGAGTATAATTTAAGTTTCTGGCAGATTAGTTCCCTTATAAGTAGTCGGACATTTTATAGTGCAATGAGTTGATTAGATTTATAAGATAATTAGGTTTGGATAATCCTATTTTATCCTCCTAAAACTCATTACCTTATATTACTCATTACCCTTTTAAAAAAGGGTTTTCTTATAAAAAGCTATAGCCCTCAAAACTCCATTTTTTTTGATTAGACTCCCTACCTGCCGATAGGCGGGGATGTCTAATCAAATCAATATAAGAAACGAGGATTTTATTTTATAAAAAACGCTATTTATTAAAAATTCTATATTGTCTATTTGTTGAATAAACCTTATCTTTGCACTCGCTTTTGAAAAAGCAGATACAATTAAAATATAGAAACGTAAAAATATAGTAATAAAATGAAAAGGACTTATCAACCATCCAAAAGAAAAAGAGCGAACAAACATGGATTCCGTTCTAGAATGAGTAGCAAAAATGGAAGAAAAGTAATTGCTCGTAGAAGAGCTAAAGGTAGAATCAAGTTAACTGTTTCTGACGAAAATATTGGCAAATAATTGATAATTACTTAAAGCTAATTATCCTATTTTCCTTTTCCAAAGTTTTTCTTTGGAGGACAAAGCAAGTAATTCCATTTTGGGATACTTGCTTTTTCTATTTATTAGAAGCAGCATAAATTGTAATTTTAGGTTGATAGGTTAAATTATTCAAAATTCAACATTTAATCATTCAAAATTAATTCCATCGTGTCTTTAAAATTTTCCAAAAAAGAAAAATTAAAAAGTCGAAAAGCGATTGAGCAGCTTTTTCAGACACGGCAATCCGTCCATGTTTTTCCATTGCGATTAATTTGGCGAAAATTAGATTTTCCATTAAGTCAATCTCCCGCACAATTTGCAGTTAGTGTTCCTAAGAGAACCTTCCCTAAAGCAGTAGATCGAAATAGAATTAAACGAGTTATTAGAGAAGTATATCGCTTAAATAAAGCAGCATTTTATACTGCATTACCCAAAGAAGAAGGGCAGTTTGGATGTATGTTCCTCTACACAGGAAAACGCCCCCCCACTTTTACAGAAATAGAGAAATCACTAAAAAAATTAATTAAAATAATACCTAAAAAATTAAAGGGAAAAGATAAAAAATAAGAAGGCCTACCAAAATATGGGTAGGCCTCAATGAAAACACGTTATATACAAGTTCTTTATGGGTAACGCTAAAGCGTAATTTACATTTTTATACTTAATAGAGTTGAATAATCTAAAAAATCCACACTTTTTTTAAATATTTTTCTAAAAATTTAGAAAATTTTAAAATCTGGGAAATAAAGTGGTAAAAATAGGCTAAAATGATCATTATTCTTGAAAAAGAATTCTCTATCGTACACTTTTTTAATTTTGATTTTGAATAAAAGTTAGTTAAAAATCTCCTGAGTTTTCAGTTTTAAAATCATTATCCTTTCACAGTTAATATCCCAAGTCTCAAAGACTTTTTAAGTCAATCGCAAAATGTATAGTAGTGTAGTGAATAATAATTTTTCTTTCTTACTCAGATTCAATAAGCACTCGAACCAATTGATTCACCGCAGGATATATAAATTCGTCATTAACTGGACGAATATTTCCACCTTCATCAAGCCCTTCCTTATTCCCATTTCTTATAGGTTGAAAACTACCTGCACCAGGGAATTCATTCGCCTCCGTTCCTGCATCCCATAGTTGAATCTGATTCGTTACCTCTCCATTAATTGGTTGCCCATTAGGAAATAACTCTAAACCAGTATCTTCAAAAGCAAAAAACAAATCATTCGTTTCTACGAGCATATTGGCAATACTTAGATAATCTCCAATTTCAGCTTCAAAAGCAAAGACATATTTATCTCCCGGTATCAATTTCCCTCCAAGGTTTAGGATATTATTACCTACAGGGTCATTAAAAATACCTACGTCCGTAAGGTCATTTCGGTTTTTCAAGGTATTAAACAAAGTCTCTGGATTTCCATATTCCGCTAAAATTTCTAAGCCTTGCTCTCTATCTTGTTCCCCATTTGTAAAAATTGGATGACTAGCTTGGTGGGCTAGATAGACACCTGTCCCAATAATAGAAGAAAAACCAGTTTCTCCCATTATTTGATTCCACAAAATTGTATTATCTCCATCTTCTGCCATAGTTTCTAATCCAGCGGAAGCTTTGTCTCCAGCTTTAAATAAATATTTATCAGCTTGATGAATAACAAAAATGCCTGAAGATAAGGCACTCATCATCGGCTGACTATTTGATAGGTTTTCAATAGTTAAGGTAAATTGGTTATCTCCATCATAAGCTAAAGAAAGTTGAAGCATCGAATCCGTTACAGGATAAATTAACTCATCTTGTAAAGAATCAACCAATTGTATCACGCCATCTTCCCGCTCTCCAAAATTCACTCCTTCTTGTCTGGGAGCTTGACTACTTCCTTCTCCCAAAATTTCATTAATTTCTGTTCCAGCATCCCATAATCGAACAGCTTCTGTTACATCTCCTGTAATGGCTCTCCCTTCTTCATCATATAATGGTAAACCATTATCCCCAAACCCATAAAAAAGGTCATTAGATTCGACCAACATAGTCGTAAAGGATAAGTGCATCCCAATACCTGCTACAAAACTATAAGCCTTAAGTTCACCAGGCTGAATTAAATCAGTAGTCCCTGCTTGAAAAAAAGTATGGTCTTGCATCACATTTTCAAATGTCAAGGTAAAAGTAGTCGCAGTACTTTTTGGTTCTCCAACGACTTCTGCTTGTTCTTTTCCACAAGCGGCAGCAATAAATATGATACATAGTAATAAGATAGCTTTCTTCATAGCAGAAATTAATACTTAAGGGAATGATAAATTTTTCAAGGAAATTAGATAGAGGGGGAAAATTATATGGTAAGATAAACTATTTTTTGATTAGGTGAAAAATTTTCTAAGACATTTGTTGGAAAAATGACCCTAAAATAAATGCCGCTACTAAATAAATTAGGGGAAAATTTAATTTAGTTAGGAATCCTATCTATATTTGCATCTTAATTATTTTAATCTCTAAATCTTTTAAAATGAGTAAATCTATTTTTTATCACGCAGGATGTCCTGTTTGTGTAAGTGTAGAACAAGACATTATTCATCTAATTGGCGAATCAAACGTCAAAATCATTCATCTTGGAGAAGATAGCAGCAAAATTCCTGCAGCAGAAAAAGCAGGGGTAGCTTCTGTTCCAGCATTGGTTACTCTAAATGGTAATGTATTGCACCTAAACTTCGGCGCTTCTATGGCTGATGTTAAAGGGTGAGTGTTTTTTTATCATAAATAATTAGGATTCCTAATTTTATATTTTATGAAAAATATTTTCTTTATTGCAGCGGCTATTTTAATAATAGCCGTTGTATTTTTATCAATAAAATCAAAAAATAGCATGCAACAGACGACTTCAAAAGTAAATGTATGGGATACTTATGTCACCAAAAAAGATGGTAGCATTATGCACTTTGACATTCTAGCGCCCATAGCCATCAAGGATACAGAAACTATCTATACTTATGGAAAAGCATATCTCAAAACAAAAGGACAGGAAGGTCAGCCACTTAGTGCCAAACAATGTAGGTTATGCCATATCGAAACATTAAGACCTGCGTGGGAAAAAGATATAGCTAATAAAGGTTATTTTATTATCGAAATGGAAGGTTGTCAGTAACGCTTAAAAAAAATTCAACATGAATACCTTCAAATTAAATATCGGTTCTCTAGTTCAAGGTACTTTTAATCTAAAGGCTGTTAATATTGCTTTTGTCTTTCAAGTTAACTGTCCTGGCTGTTTTATTTATGGATTTCCAGCCATGAATTATCTATACCAGCATTTCAAAAAAGAAGTTGGTTTTATTGGTGTTTCTACTGCTTTTGAAGATTTTGAGCATAATACTGTAGCCAACACCCAATTACTACTTAGCCAGGGAATTACGGTAGGAGAAACTAAAAAATATCTAGCAACTCAAGGGATGACTACTTATGCTCATTTGCCGCAATTTCCTATTGCTTTTGATAAAATGTCTATGCCTAAAGATTTTTTGAATGAAGCAAATTTAAATAGCTTAGTCGAAGCTTTAACACCAGCAAGAACTTTATCAGCAACAGAACAAACAACTTTGCAGCAAAATATAAAATATCATTATAAAAAGTATCCAGCTATCGCCGAGTCATTTGCATTGAATCAATTGAGAGGTACGCCTAGTTTTATTATCTTTAAAAAAGATTTTACGATTATCGAGTCTGCTTTTGGACATCAATCTGTGGAGCTACTTGCTCAATATTTGCAAAATAGTCTAGCGGAAATTTAGTACTTTTAGGGAGATTAAGAAAATATTTAAAATACCATCTAGCTCGTTAAATCCGTTGCTAACATTAATTCGTTACTAGAAAATTATTTGCCACGGATGTATTTTGCCATGGATTATTATCAATTTTTTAGCTGACGCTCTAAATAACCTACGCAGACGAGCTAGGAGGATTCAACACGGATTGAACGGATTTGCTGGATTTAAACGGATTTTTCCTTGTGTTGCGTATTAATATTTGCGTAGATTATTTTTTTCTTTTTCCCTTACTTAAAAAGATACCTTCTTTTATTTCATGCGTAATCACAAAATAAATAAAGTGGAGTTGCATTTAAAAGTTATTGCTGGTTTAGAACGTCTTGGAGAGGTATTTAAAACACTACTCTGGCAAAAAGCAAAAGTACACGGGATTAGTCCTATTCAGATTCAAATACTCCTTTTTATATCTAGCCATCGTTTGGCACTTTGTAATGTCAGTTACTTGGCTAAGGAATTTAATGTCACCAAACCCACCATAAGTGATGCCGTAAAAGTTTTATTAAAAAAAGACTATTTAGTCAAAGATTATTCGCCTACCGATAACCGAAGGTATAATGTATTATTGTCCTCAGCAGGAGAAAAATTGGTTCAGGAATTATTAGATTATAGGTTACCTGTTGCTACAGAAACACAAACTATTAGTGAAGCTGAACTAAAAAATTGTTTTGATACCATCTCCAAACTCATTTATCAACTGAATCAAAAAGGTATCATTCAAGTCCAAAGAACTTGTTTTGGTTGTCAGCATTATCAGGGCGATAAAGCTGCTACACATTTTTGTACCCTATTGGATAAGCACTTAATGAAGCATGAAATTAGGTTGGACTGTGCTGACTTTTCAAAAAGCTAAATCTATGCTAATAGATATTCATATTTTGAAGTATCGGATTTATTAATTATCACTCCTTTTCCAAAACTTCCAATTAAATTTATTTTTGGAATACCTTAAATATTCAATTATTCATATTCATACGCTATTGTTTAAATAATTTGATAACCCATCACTTGCAACTCAAATAACTCCATATATTTTCCATATAACATTGGAGAAGTTTATTCTTTTTACTTATAATTTAAGATTCCGCTATAATTAATTTTTATTATCAGCTAAATATACATACATTAGCATTGATTCCGCTTTCAATAGTATTTTAATTATAGCGTAATCTAGATATAGATATAAAGATTCCGCTAATAATAAATCAATATGCAGCATAAAAATTTTGTAGGTAGAAAAGAAGAACAACAAATATTAAAAGAAGCATTAGGTTCTTATGAATCAGAAATGATTGCGGTTATTGGCAGAAGAAGAGTAGGAAAAACATTTTTAATAAAAGAAACCTACAAAGAGCAATTAATATTTGAAGTAACGGGCTTACAAAAAGCTCCTTTAGAAGAACAATTAGAAAATTTTGTTTTTAAGCTTGGTGAATGGTCTAAATCCCAATTCCCTATCGCTACCCCAACTAGCTGGTTAAAAGCATTTATGTTATTAATCAAATATTTAGATAATTATGATTACATCGATAAAAAAGTTGTTTTCCTAGATGAATTATCTTGGTTAGCAACTCACAAGTCTGGTTTTTTAAGGGCATTAGGTTTCTTTTGGAATAGTTGGGCAGTTAATAAAAATATTATAGTTGTTATTTGTGGTTCAGCTGCTTCTTGGATGATTCAAAAGGTCGTAAATAATAAAGGAGGTTTACATAATAGAATAACAAAACGGATACAATTAAAAGCATTTACCCTTGCAGAAACTAAAACATTTTTACAAAATAGAAATATCTATTTTAACCATTATCAAATAGTCCAATTATATATGACAATGGGTGGTATTCCGCACTATTTAAAAGAAATTAGAGCGAGTAGGAGTGCTGTACAAAACATCGATGCTATCTGTTTTGCTAATTTAGGACTACTCAAAACAGAGTTTGATAATTTATATGTTTCTCTTTTTGATAATGCAGATAATCATATTTTAATTATCCGCGCATTAGCAGCAAGTAATCAAGGGTTAACTCGAAAAAAAATTGTTCAATCGACCACGCTTTCTGATGGGGGTACTATGACTAAATTACTAGAAGAATTAATTCAATCTGGTTTTATTTCTACCTACCACCCGTTTGGAAAAAAGAAAAAAGAAAAACTATATCGACTCACAGATGAATATTCCCTTTTTTATTTACAATTTATTGAAAACAAAAACCATGATGGAAAAGGCACATGGAATCATTTAAGTCAATCTCAACAATACAAAATTTGGAGTGGTTATGCCTACGAAAATATTTGCTTTAAACACATTCATCAAATAAAAAAAGCGCTTAGTATAGCTGGTGTTTATTCTATTTCTTCTTCCTTTTATAAAAAAGGTACTAAAACAGAAAAAGGTACACAAATAGATTTAATGATTGACCGAAATGATCAGGTTATTAATCTATTCGAAATTAAATTTTATGCCAAAGAATTTAGTTTAACTAAAGAATATGCCCAAAAGTTAAAGCAAAAAATGACTATTTTTGAAGCAACTACCAAAACGAGAAAGCAGCTTTTTTTAATCTTGCTTACCACTTTTGGTTTAAAACATAATGAACATAGTCTGGGCCTGGTAAATGAGGTTTTACAATTAGAAGATTTGTTTGAAGAAAACTACTGATAACCAGCCGCCTGCAACTTAAACAATTCTGCATATTTCCCGTCCTGCGCCAATAATTCTTCATGACTCCCCAATTCTTTCATCTGCCCATTTTCTAAAAATAAAATACGGTCTGCCATCCGAACAGTAGAGAAACGATGAGAAATTAAGACTGCCATTTTTCCTGCTATCAATTCCGAAAAACGCTGAAAAACTTCATGTTCTGCTCTAGCATCTAAAGCCGCAGTCGGTTCATCTAAAATTAATAATTGCGCATCTTTCATATAGGCACGAGCGAGCGCGACTTTCTGCCATTGTCCACCAGACAACTCTACCCCACCAGCAAATTTTTTGCCTAAAACTTGTTGGTATTTTTTGGGTAAATTATCGACTACAGTGTCCGCCAAACTTTTATGTGCCGCATCTTTAATCACGGGCAATGCTTCTATTTTTGGAATGTTTCCAATGGCAATATTCTCTGATACTTTCATTTGAAACCGCACATAATCTTGAAAAATAATGCCTATTTCTCGGCGTAAATCTTTTAGGTCATATTCTCTTAAATCTTTGCCGTCTAATAAAATTCGCCCTTCGTTTGGTTCATATAAACGAGCTAATAATTTGACTAAGGTTGTTTTTCCAGCACCATTTTCTCCTACTAAAGCTAATTTTTGTCCTGTTGGTAAATGGAAAGATAAATGCCGCAATGCCCATAGTTCACTATTGGGATATTTAAACCCTACATTCTCAAAGGTGAAGCCTTTTTGTATTGGTTTGGGTATTTTTCGTGCCGCACCATTTAGGTTTATAGTCGGTTGTATTTCAAAGAAACCAAATAAATCATCTAAATATAAGGCACTTTCACTAATGGTAGAAAAACGATTCATAATCCCCTGCAACATGCCTCTCATACGTTGAAAAGAGCCTGCTAAAAAAGTTAAAGTACCGACCGTAATCAAGGCATTGACCGTTTGAATGATGATAAAGACATAAGCGCCATAATAGGCAAGCGTTCCTAAAAAAGACAATAAACTACCCAATAAGGCGCGATTAACGGCAATTTTTCGGTTTTCTAAATAATATTTATCTGCGATTAATTCAAAGCGTTCTGCCAAAAAATCTTCTAAGCCAAAAATCTTTACTTCTTTAGCCGTTTCATCACTTGCACCAATATAACGTAGATAATCTAATTCTCTTCGCTGAGGTGTCCAACTTCTAGTCAAAGAATAACTCCGTCGATTGAAATGCGTTTCTCCTAAAAAAGAAGGAATAACGGCTACAATTAATAATAAAATTAACCATGGGTTAAAGGCAATCAAACCTGCTGCTAAAAAGGCTATTGTTATCATATCTTGTATCTGAGATAGCGATTGCGACATTAAAATGGTTCGACTAGTCGTCTGTCTTCTTGCTCTTTCTAGTTTATCATAAAAATTAGCATCTTCAAATTGATATAGATCTAAAGAAGCCGCATGTTTGATTAATTTAACCGAAGTAACATTAGAAAATAAGTCGCCCAATAAGCCATCAAATAGGGAAATGGCTCGGTTCAATAATTCAGATAAAACGGCTAATCCGAGTTCAATTCCAACCAATATCCATAAATAAGATAAGTCTTTATCCGTCACTTCCATCAAGCGAATTACTTCATCAATAATCTCTTTACCAACCCATAAAATAGCCAATGGAATCGCCGACTTTATTAAACGCAATAGCACATTGGCTAATGCCATTCCTCGATGGGTTTCCCAAATTAATTTAAAAAAAGGCGGCAAGTTTTTAAGTGCCGCAAATTGGTCTTTAAAAGAGACTTTTTCTTCGCCTTTCTTTTTTCTGATATGTCCGCCGACTTTATCTTTTCTATTTTTTGCCATTTAATTTTTCTAGTTTTTAACAAAGATACTTGATAAAACTCAAGTTCAAATCCAAACTCAAGCTCAAGTTTTATACTTCCTTAGAAGGGAATTTTGAATTTGAACTTGGATTTGCGCTTGAACTTATCAAATTATCGATAATTTATGCTAGTGTAAGAAGATAGATGTCCCGAATGTTCTTTTACGTACAATCCTATATACTCCTACAAAATTGTCCCTCACTCAAGTAAAACCATTAATGAATCAAATAGGTTTTGTTATTACTTTTATTATATTCATTATTGTAAAAAAGAATTTTTCATTAAAACATCCAAGCTAGTGTAATAACAAATTTAGCCTTGTCTCCGATGGAATCGGAGTAAACTAAACGGATAAATTTGTAAAAAGGGGATTTTAAGGGTGGGCAAAAAATAATTTAGTTTTTATGAAAATGCCGTTTTATTGTAAATCCAAAACCAATTATTTTATCAATTCGAATATTCTTTTATAACAATGAACAGATTTCTTTTTCTCCTTAGCGTTTTTTATAGCTTATTCTCTTGCGATAGCTCAAATATTTCGCCCAAAAAAAGTATAGAATCAGATGCTTCTACTCCTATTCCACCACCAACTTTATGTTCCTCTAAACGAGGCTTAGCCCTAGCTATTCATAGCCAACAAACACCGCCTCTTTTTGAAGGATTGGGTGATTTAAATTACCCAATTACTACCACTTCTGACTTAGCCCAGAAATATTTTAATCAAGGACTAGCTTTAGCTTATGGCTTTAACCATGCCGAAGCAGCTCGTTCTTTTATTGCTGCTACTCGACAAGATTCCACTTGTGCTATGTGTCATTGGGGCTTAGCCTATGTTTTAGGGCCTAATTATAATGCAGGAATGGAAGCAGAAGTTATATCTGTTGCTAATGAAGCATTGGCTAAGGCCAAAATTATTTCCAATATTACTCCAAAAGAAAAAGATTTAATAGCTGCATTAAGCATTCAAAATCAAGAGGTCATTCCTGCAGAATATAAAAGCATCATGCAGGCAAATGATGGATATATTATTAAAAAAGGTAAAAAAGTTGGATTTGTTTTTCTTGAAGGAAACAGTATCCGCTTTTTGTTACCAATGGAATATGTCAATATTCACAAGTTAGATAATGGTCATCTAAAAGGGCTCTTTGACAATTTTTGCAAAGGCTAAATGGTTGGTTGACTTGAGTCAATCTAAAGGTCTAAAATATAAAGATAATTAAGGGTTGACTGAAGTCAACCAACCGAAAGAAATGCAAAAATTGTCAAAGAGCCATCTAAAAGTAACTAAAAATGGAAAAAGAGGAATCTATAATGTTTTTTTGAAAAAACTTGTTCTTCCCATTGCTTATGGAAAGATTGCATTTACTGATGCTCCTTTTAATTTCAAGACTTATTTAGCATACAAAAGTGGAAGAATTTCTATACTAAATAGCTATAACTTTAAGCCTGTAATTAACCAAACATATGGTAAAGTTTCTTTTAAAGAAGGTGTTCTAATCGGAAAGGATCATAATTTTTATACGGTCTTTAACAGGAACAATCATTTTTATTTAAGACAAGTGGAAGAATTGATTGTACTAAATAGTCATTTGATTAAAATTAAGAAAAATGGTAAATGGGGAATGTATAGTAATATTCATAAAAAAATTATTCTCAATTGCATTTATAATGATTTAAATTATGATGCTAGAACAAATACCTTTAATATTGAAGGCATAAAATATAAATTAATAAAAGAGAAATTAGTAAAACAATAAAATATGAATACACCTGATGAACGTTTTGCTGCTTTAAATTTAGAATTGCCACCTGCTCCAAAACCACTAGGCGTTTATAAGCCTTTTTTACAAGTGGGTAATTTCATCTATGTTTCTGGGCATGGAACGGTCCAAACTGATGGAAGTTTATTATTTGGTCGAGTTGGAGATAACATGACTAAAGAAGAAGGGAAAGCAGCTGCTCAACTAGTTGGATTGGCTATCTTGGCAACTCTAAAAGAAAATTTAGGGAGCTTAAATAAAATAGGAAGGGTTATAAAAGTATTAGGTATGGTGAGTTGTGTGCCAGATTTTAAACCACACCCTTATGTTATTAACGGTTGTAGTGAATTATTTGCAAAAGTTTGGGGTCCAGATAAAGGCGTTGGTGTGAGAAGTGCCGTTGGAATGGGGTCTTTACCAGGTGGGATTCCTGTGGAAATTGAGGCGATGTTTGAATTGGCGTAACTATTAAAGTCCTGAAATCATGGTGATTTTTGAAATCACCATGATTTTAATAAATTATAAGAGACTGTTAAATAAAGTGTGTCACTAGCAAATTTCCTAAAAAAGTAGAAATT
>CAZXYA010000151.1:0-17265 GCA_964644655.1 uncultured Saprospiraceae bacterium
GGTGGCGGCTGCCTGTCAAAAAATGCGGAGCGATTTTTTTTGACTAGAATTTTTGTTTCTTTTTTTTCAATGAAAAAAGAAAAGACGAATAATCAATTAAAAATCAAATGGTTCTTTCTTATTTTGAATTCAGAAAAAGGAATAATAGTTAACTAATAAAGACAGATTAATGAAGGTCATTTTTCTAATAGGGAAATGGTAGAGAAAAGTTAAAAACTTTTAGAATATTGATTTGTAGATAAAATCTACAAATATCGACTCCCAGAAAAATGGTAAATGCTCTTAGTATGAATGCCTAATTAAAAACTTGAATTATCGGCAAATTCAATGAAAAAAGAACAATAGTTAACTAATAAAGATAGATTAAGGAAAGGCCATTTTTATAATAGGAAAACGATTGAGAAAAGTTAATGCCGATAACTATCGGCATGAAATATTGGTTTGAAGATAAAATCTTCAAACATCGAGACGAACTAGGAGGATGGTACACAGATTGAACGGATTAGACAGATTTACACAGATTTTCCTTAGGTCGTATTTTTTAGATTGTTTTAGCGCTTTTATTTAAGAACAAGACAATTCCACTAAATTAAAAGAACTTCTTGTATAAACTGTACCGTTTATACCCAATATAACAATGCCCTTTATGAAAAATCACCAACCACCAAAACTAGCCAATCAGTTCCTAGAATGGATACTGAAAACAGACCTAGTAGAGGAAGTATTGGGCGATTTAGCCGAAAAATTTGACCGACAACTAAACAAAAAATCACCATTCAAAGCAAAAGCCAACTACTGGTACCAAATCTTAAATTACTGTAGACCTTTTGCTGTACGAAATAATTTAATCACCGACTTAAACCCGTTTTTTATGTGGACCCATAATTTGAAATTAGCCTTCCGAAATAGTATCCGGGACAAAAGCACTTTTTTGATTAATTTGATTGGCTTATCGACTGGATTAGCAGGTGTGATTTTGATTGCCCTATGGGTATATGATGAATGGCGTTTTGATAAATTTCATGAATATGGTGACCGATTATACCAAGTGATGGAAAATCAAAATTATGATGGAGAAATATTTACTTTAGGACATTCCGCAGGCTTATTAGCAGAAGCTATAACCGCAGAAATACCAGAAGTGGAACAAGCCATTGCTGTAACCGCACCTAGGGCAGAAAGCAATACCATTTTGCAGGTAAAAGCCGAAAAAATAAAGACCCAAGGAAGCTTTGTGGGCAAAAATTATTTTGAGGTATTTTCTTTTAAATTATTACAAGGTGTTAAACATCAATTATTTAATAATGTAAATTCGATAGTTATTACAGAGGCCGTGGCATTGAAATTATTTAAGACCACAAATAATGTGATTGGTAGATCAATTCAAATGAAAAAAGGAGAGGAGGAACAACTGTTTGCCGTATCAGGTATTTATGAAACGCCTCCCTCCAATTCTACTTTACGCTTTGATTATTTATTGCCAATAGAGCTATATAAATCGAGAGAGGCAGATGAATTTGATTGGGGGAATCGTATTTTATATACCTATGCGATAATAGAAGAATCTGCAAATATTGCCCAAGTAAATCAAAAAATATCCCAATTACAAAACGCTAAAGAAGACATTGAGGATGCTGAATTATTTTTGCAAAAATATGAAGATAGATATCTGTATGAGCGATTTGAGAATGGACAACAAGCGGGTGGACGGATTACTTATGTCAACCTATTTATAGCCATTATTTTATTCATCTTACTGATTGCTTGCATCAATTTTATGAACCTTTCAACTGCGAAGGCAACCAAAAGGTTAAAAGAAATTGGTGTAAAAAAAGCTATTGGTGGCACTCGTCAATCATTGATTGAGCAATATTTAAGCGAATCCATTTTATTGAGCAGTATTGGGTTAGTAACTGCTTTAGGAATGGTTTATCTTTTATTACCGCAATTTAATGAGATTACAGGGAAACAATTAATGCTAAGTTTGACGCCATCAATGATTTTATCCCTTATAGGAGTTACCTTATTAACTGGCCTATTAGCAGGAAGTTACCCCGCCTTATTTCTGTCAAGTTTTAATCCAGTAGCCATTTTAAAAGGAAAAGTAAACCGTAGTATAGGCGAGTTATGGGTGCGAAAGGGTTTGGTTGTTTTTCAGTTCGTGGTATCAATAGTCTTAATCATTGCAGTAATGATTATTTACCAACAAATTGATTTTGTGCAAAACAAGCACTTGGGGTACGATAAAGAAAACATCCTCTATTTCCGACCAGAAGGAAAAATTGCAGAAACGGTACCAACCGTATTGGAAGTGCTCAAACAAACGCCTGGTATTAAAAATGCTTCTACCATTTCTCGTTTATTGGTCGAATCCACTCAACGTACTTCGGCAATTGCGTGGCCCGGTAAAACCAAAGATGTCTTATTTGATGCCATTTTTGTCAATTATGATTTAGTAGAAACAATGGGTTTAGAAATGGCAGCAGGTAGATCCTACTCGAAGGACTTTGGTAATGAAATGCAGCATATCGTTTTGAATGAAGCAGCGATTGAAGTGATGGGATTAGAGGACCCAATCGGCAAAAAAATCCAATTATGGGAGCCAGATAACTATTTAACAATTATTGGAGTCATTAAAGATTTTCATTTCGAATCTTTACACAAAAAAATCCAACCTATGTTTATGGAATTAGATGCTGAAGATGTAGCATTTATTATGGCAAAAATCGAAAAGGGAAAGGAACAACAAGCAATTGGGGCATTACAAAAATTTCATAGTGCTTATAATCCAGGCTATACTTTTGAGTATCATTTTTTAGATAAAGCTTATGAAGCTCAGTATCGTTCAGAAATGAGAATAGGCATCTTAGCAAAATATTTTGCAGGCTTGGCAATCCTAATTTCCTGCTTAGGCTTATTCGGTTTATCGGCATTTACAGCGGAAAGGCGGCAAAAAGAAATCAGTATTCGCAAAGTATTAGGCGCTAGTCCTCTTAGTATTATTCGTTTACTATCGGGCGATTTTTCCAAAATGGTTGTAGTCGCTATAGTTTTGGCAATCCCTTTAAGTTATTGGTTAGCTCAGGAATGGTTGAATGATTTTGCCTTCCAAATAACCATACAGCCTTGGTATTTTATGGCAGCAGGCTCGGCAGCTTTAGGGATAGCCTGGTTAACTGTTAGTATGCAAACTATTCGAGCAGCATTGGCAAATCCTGTTAAAGCTTTGAAATCGGAATGAAATATTTATAAATGACAAGCTTAGCTGGATTTTTGATTGGAGAGAAGGATATAGATTAAGCGTAAGAATTCGCAAATGTTTCACTCGACTATTTCTAATACATCAACTTTAGAGCTTTTGCTCTTTTATATAATTTTGCTCCATCACGTCCGTCTGCTTGGGATGAGTCTAAAAAACTAGCCAGCCCTGCAGCTAGATTAAATGGATTTATTTATCATGAAGACTGGTTGCAAAATTTGCTGATTTCTGCCTCTTTAGGTGGTTTTCGCAATCACCGCAATCCGTTATAATCAGAAATTTTTAGTCCTTGCTTGTGAAAAATAGAAAACCCTTATTACCACCAAAGTACCCTACTAAATTCCTACAATGGATATTGAAAACCGAATTGGTGGAAGAAGTATTAGGCGACTTAGAAGAAAAATTCTATCAAAAATTAGCAGCGACGACTCCTTTTAAGGCGAAGGTTAATTATTGGTATCAGACTCTCCATTATCTCCGTCCCTTTGCCCTAAAAAACAATATAATCACCGGCTTAAACCCATTTTTTATGTGGCAACATCATTTAAAAATTACTTTCCGAAAATTTCAGCGCAATAAAACAGCTTTTAGCATCAATGTAATTGGTTTATCAACTGGCTTAGCATGTACGTTATTGATTTTTATGTGGGTGCAAGATGAGCTAAGTGTAGATAAATTCAATGAAAAAAATAGTCAATTATATGAGGTCGCTATTAATGCAGAAATGCCAAGAGGTATTCATACTTGGGGAAATACACCTGGGCCTTTGGCAGAAGCTTTAGCTACTGCTTTTCCAGAAGTGGAAACTGCTATTTCGACTCATAATAGTTTCATGCGCCCCAAGGGCATCTTAGTGGATGGAAATAAAAAATTAGAAATTAAAGGGATGTATGCGCAACCTAATTTCTTTGAAATATTTACCTATCCATTGATAGAAGGCACAAAAACAGCCGTTTTAAAAGATAAAAATGGCATTGTTTTGACAGCTGCAACTGCGACTAAATTATTCGGGTCGACTACTGCTGCAATGCACAAAATGGTGACTTGGAAAAATGAATATTTTAAAGAGGTTTTCCAAGTAAAAGGTGTTTGTGAAAACCCACCTACCAATGCGACCAACCAATTTGATGCAGTTATCCAATATCAATGGTTAGTGGACATTGACCGTTATGCCGATGATTGGAGTGGAGGATATGCCAATACTTATCTAATTTTAAAAGAAGAGGTCGATATTCCTGCTTTCAACGAGAAAATGACTAAATTATATTACGCCAATAGAGCAGGTTTTACTAAATCTAGAGCGCTGTTTCTAAGAAAATATGCAGACCAATATCTATATGGTAATTACGAAAATGGCGTCCAAGCAGGTGGTAGAATAGCGTATGTGCAATTATTTTCGATTATTGCGCTCTTTATTCTACTAATCGCCTGTATCAACTTTATGAATCTATCAACAGCCCAAGCGACCCATAAAATGAAAGAAATTGGGGTAAAGAAAGCAATGGGTGTACGTCGAAATTCCTTAGTAACTCAATTTTTAGGCGAATCAGTAATAACTACTTTTATTGGCTTAGCAGTAGCACTAATATTGGTGTATCTTTTATTGCCTTATTTTAATCAGCTAACTGGCAAACAATTACTGCTAAATTTTGCCCCTCAATTAGTGGCATCTATTTTAGGAGTAGGGATATTAACAGGGTTGTTAGCAGGCAGTTACCCCGCTTTTTATCTGTCCAAATTTGACCCGATTACAGTTTTAAAAGGCAAATGGAACGCCCAATTAGGTGGCGACCAATGGGTTAGAAAATGCTTAGTGATCTTCCAATTTGCTTTGTCTATACTATTTATAGTAGGGGTAATGGTGGTTCAGCAACAAATGAATTATACGCAAACTAGAAATTTGGGCTATGATAGAGAAAATGTCATTTCTTTTCAAAGAGTTAGTAATAATGGAGACCCACAAGTATTTTTGACCGAATTGAGCAAAATTCCTGGCATTGTGAATGCCGCCAATATAGCTTCTTCAATCACCAATAGATATGATAATCAAAGTGGGTATAATTGGCGAGGAGAAGCAGCTGATGAAAAAATATTATTTGAAGCTCCCAGAATAGGTTATAATGTCATTGAGACTTTAGGAATGGAACTAGCAGTAGGACGATCTTTTTCCAAAGCACTCAATGATAATATGTCTAAAATAATCATCAATGAATCTGCGGTAAAAATGATGGGCTTAGAAAATCCTGTTGGCACTTTTGTTAAAAAAGGAAGTGGGGAATTTGAACAACAACAAGAAATAATTGGGGTAGTCAAAGATTTCCAGTACGGTTCGATACATAAAAAAATTGAACCACTTATTTTTAGATTTCGAGCGAATTCAAGAAGAATTATTGCTCGAATCAAAGCAGGGGAAGAACGGAATACCATTCCTAAAATAGAGGCATTGTATAAAAAATTCCATCCTGAACATGCCTTTAATTATTCTTTTTTAGATAATGATTATCAACGGCTGTATGAAGCCGAAAGCAAAGTGGCTACTTTATCTAAATTTTTTAGTGGTTTAGCCATACTCATTTCCTGTTTGGGTTTGTTTGGTCTAGCAATGTTTACCGCAGAGCGACGGAAAAAAGAAATTGGTATCCGAAAAGTATTAGGGGCAAGTGTTTTTGGTATTGTACAAATGCTAACCAAAGATTTTACTAAAACAATCTTAGTTGCCATCTTAATTGCCACTCCATTCAGTTATTGGATGGCACAGAACTGGTTGACAAATTTTGATTATCACATCAAATTACATTATTGGTATTTTATCTTACCAAGTTTATTGGTTTTATTAGTAGCTTGGAGCACAGTAGGTTTGCAGACGCTTCAAGCTGCTCGAGCTAATCCTGTACAAGCTTTAAAAACGAATTGATTTTTAGATTTAATTTACCCTAAATAGCCTGTCCAGTTAATAGTGACGGGTAGATTTTGTCATAAAATTTGTCGAGAACAAGGCAAAATTTCTTTGCATAGCCGTCGCTACGGAAATAAATTTTAACGAAGTTATCGGCAATATTTTATCAAAAGATACCGACAGTATTAACTGGACAGACTACTAAATAAAATAGCGTGCAAAAAAAACAGCCGCAACCACCAAAATACGCCCAACAATTCTTGAACTGGTTACTCAAAACGGAGTTGGTAGAAGAAATATTGGGCGACTTAGATGAAAAATTTCAACAACAACTTACACAAAAATCACCATTTAAAGCGAAGACCAATTATTACTATCAAACGCTTAATTACCTCCGTCCTTTCGCTATAAAAAATTCCATAATCACCGACTTAAATCCTTTTTTTATGTTTTCTAGTTATTTCAAAATTGCTTGGCGAAGGTTGTTTAAACAAAAATTATATTCCTTGATTAATGTAACAGGAATGACCATTGGGATGACTTGTTTTATCCTATTGGCCTTATACATTCAGTATGAATTGAGTTATGATTTACAACATGAAAAAGCGGAACAAATCTACCGAGTAGCTCAATCTCAAGAAGGGAATACATTTAGAGGGACTAATCAATTTGCCGTTTCTCCGATGTTATTAGCTCCAGCGATGAAAGCACAAATTCCAACTATAGAAGGGGCAACTACTGTGACGACTCTAACGACTTTATTTAAAAAAGATGGACAGGCACTTTATGAAGTGGGGTTGTATGCGGATAGTGCTTTATTTGATGTCTTTACTTATCCCGTCGTTGAAGGGGATGCTAAAGCAGCTTTGCAAGATAAAGATGCGATTATTTTGACGGAGACAATGGCAAAAAAGTATTTTGGTCACGAATCTCCTTTGGGGCAAATGATAGAACAACGGAACAAACGAATGGTGACGGTCAAAGCGGTGATTAAAGACATTCCAAAAAATCAGCACCTAGGCTTTGGTTTTATCAAATCTATCGAAAACTATGGGGAGTATGTAGAAGATAGGGAAAGAGGACGTTGGTCGAGTAATAATTATTGGACTTATGCTTTAATAAAAGCAGATGCCGACCTAGGAAAAATAGAAGAAGCAATGATTCCTTATAGTAAAAAAGCGACGGCTGAATTAGCTAAATTTAATCTTCCTTTTACCATTCGTTATTTTCTGCAACCTTTGACGGATATTCACCTTCGTTCCAATATCAACGCAGAAGTAGGCGGCAATGGGGACATTCGGTATATCTATCTTTCTGCCTCTATTGCTTTTATCATTTTACTGTTAGCTTTGATAAATTATATGAATTTAGCCACAGCGAGAACGGCACAGCGAGGCAAAGAGGTAGGGGTTAGAAAAGTTTTAGGAGCGATGCGCCAACAATTGATTAATCAATTTATGTTGGAATCTACTTTATTGACAGGCATTAGTTTAGTTGCTGCCATCATGCTGGCTTACTATTTAATGCCTTTTTTTAATGAGCTACTATCTTTAGAAATTCCTTTTGAAATAGTAGGTAATCCAATGCTGATTTTTGGATTATTAGGCATTGCCTTATTACTTGGAATTTGTGCTGGATTTTATCCTGCGATTTTGTTCTCGGCAGTTTCTCCCCTTACCTCTTTAAAAGGAAATTGGTGGAGTAAAGGTAAAGGAAATGGTCGTTTTATGCGGAATTTATTAGTAATTGGGCAATTTACCGCTGCTATTATTTTAGCGATTAGTAGTGTGATTATTTACCAACAATTGCAATTTATTCAAGCTAAAAAATTGGGCTATAATCGAGAACAAATTGTTTTTGTACCTTACCGCAACCAAAATATATTTTCAAAAACAGCCACTATTCGTAGCGAATTACAAAAGCATTCTAACATAGATAAAGTCACCATCGTCAACAGTTTACCACTAAATACGACTAATAAAGGCTTGGCGATGGAATGGGAAGGAAAAACAGCAAATGATGGACAATTACCCATTTATCGAATGCAGACGGATTATAATTTCCTAGAGACTTTTGAAATGGAATTAATAGAAGGTCGGAATTTTTCTCCAGCGTTTCCAACCGATTCTACCAAGGCTTATATCTTAAACGAAGCAGCTGTAAAATCATTGGGATGGGCAGCACCTATTGGTAAATCATTTAGAGAGGGCAAAGTCATTGGTGTTGTCAAAGATTTCCATTTTCAACCCTTTAATTTATCTATCAAGCCCATGCAAATTACTTTTCACCAGGAAAATAATTTACGCTTCTATGGAAATATTGTCATGAAAATGAAAGTAGATGAAAATGCGGAGACGACCATTGCCCATATAGAAGAAACCTTAAAAACACTTCTTCCAGAAGTTACTTTCAATTTGAATTATTTAGACGATGCCTACAATAATTTGTACCAAAATGAACAGCGATTCGGAAATGCTTTTACTATTTTTACCTTAATCGCTTTATTTATTGCCTGTATCGGTTTATTCGGTTTGGTAACCCATAGTGTATTATTAAGAACAAAAGAAATTGGTATCCGAAAAGTATTGGGTGCTTCTGTTACCAATTTGGTAAGTTTAGTTGCTAAAGACTTCTTAAAACTAGTCATCATATCAACCATTATCGCAGTTCCTTTAGCTTGGTGGAGTATGAATGCTTGGTTACAAGATTTTGTCTACCGCATAGAAATAAATTGGTGGGTTTTTGTAATCGTTGGTTTAGTGGCTATTCTAATTGCTTTTGTAACGATTGGTACGCAATCTTTGAAGGCGGCTTTGTCAAATCCTGTGGCCGCTATTAAGTCGGAATAAACTAGCAACATTACCTTTTACTCCCCCGAATCACCGTAGCCTGAATAGGCACACAAGTACTAGATGTACAATCAGAACAAGGAGCAATTGCGATAAGTACACTTTTCTAAATTATCTGTTCTCCAACTGAAATTTGTCCCTTCTATGGTTAAATCCAATGGCGAACCAAAACCTGAAACATCCGAAATAATTGTTCCAGAACCACTATCAAATAAATAGTTGATGAAATTTCGATAGACATAGAGTAGGAGTAGACGATTATAAGGGTCAAGCTCTTTATCCGTAATCATGTTTTGTAAATTTCTTTCGATGCGTTCTTTTTCAATACTTTCTGAAAGTGCTCGACCAATACGGTCAGTAGACTGAAACTAATTTCCCCAAAAAATGGTTACTTTTGGATAGAAAAACTAAAAATTGAAATCATGAAAAAAATAGTCATTTTAACAGGCGCAGGCATCTCCGCCGAAAGCGGCATCAAAACCTTCCGAGATGCGGACGGACTTTGGGAAAATCACGATGTTATGGAAGTGGCGTCTCCACAAGGTTGGGAAAAGGATAGAGCTTTAGTTTTACGCTTTTATAATGACCGAA
This sequence comes from uncultured Saprospiraceae bacterium, assembly GCA_964644655.1. Classification (GTDB taxonomy): domain Bacteria; phylum Bacteroidota; class Bacteroidia; order Chitinophagales; family Saprospiraceae; genus JAFMDF01. Next base: position 9,596 of record CAZXYA010000151.1, read on the forward strand.
GAAATCATTTGAAAGACGTCTATCCGAATGCGGCGCATAAAGCATTGGCAGAATTAGAAAGTAAATATAAGGTGGTAGTGATTACCCAAAACGTAGATGATTTGCATGAAAGAGGCGGCAGTAGCAACATCATTCATTTGCACGGAGAATTGACCAAAATGCGGTCAGTGATGGACGATACCGTCATTTATGATTGCACGGAAGACATTAACGTAGGCGATAAAGCCAAAGATGGCTACCAATTAAGACCTCATATTGTCTGGTTTGGTGAAATGGTGCCGATGTTAGAAAAGGCAGCAGGAGAAGTGATGGCTGCCGATATTGTGATGGTCATTGGTTCTTCTATGCAGGTCTATCCTGCGGCAGGTTTGGTAGATTTTGCCCCTGATGATATTCCGGTTTATTATATAGACCCAAAGCCAACGATTAATCATGAATTGGGGCGGAGTAATAATTTGAAGGTGATGGCGGAGAAGGCGACTACAGGCGTTCGGAAAGTGGTGGATGAGTTGATGGGATAATAATTAATCTATCTAAATCCGTTGGGCTTCATTCATCCGTTGGGAAAAAATGCCCTAACAGGTAAATAAAAACCAACGGATAGTATGATTTATTATGATAATGGTATTTCTGGGAAATAATCCTTAATCCAATTTCAAAACCTTCTGACTAACAGACTGTTGTTGCCCATTTTGCAACTGTAAAAAGTAAAAACCATTCTTCAAATCTAAACCTCTCCAATTAATAGTATGTTGTCCTTTGCCTAAATTTCCTACCGTTTGTGTAGCTACTTCCTGTCCTAGGGTATTCAATAAGCGAAGTTTTAAATTATCCGTTTTCTTGACTAAATCAAACGTAACAATAAAATCTTCTGAAAAAGGATTCGGCATAACTTGCATCGTATTTTCTACAAAAGGCGTTGGTTCAGCAATAGAAGTAGTTCCTGCATCATTGGCAATAATATCTACCCCAAAATCATCAAAATAAAAACCATCTGTAGTCACAAATTCATCTGTTCTTAATTCAAATCGGAAAGTCACTTGCTGCCCAACATAATCCGTAAGATCAATTTCTTCTAAGACCCAATCTTCTTGAATGCCATTATAGGCAGGTTCGCCAGCTCCATTCTGGACGGTGAAATTTCCACAAAGCGGTGTATAATCCGTCTGATTTGTACTGATAAATAATTGTACATAATCATAATTGGTTTCCAATTCCCATTTGCCTTGGAATCTTAGTATGGCAGCGGCCGCATTTTGTAAATCAATTGGTTCATTGAGTTCTATAAAAGAAACATGATTATTCGGATAATTACCATTAGGACTATCGGTAAAGCTATTATTAGCAGAGAAGAAAGTTTGTTTCGTTAGTCCCCAATCATTTGTCACGGTCCAATCAACTACCGAAGAACTAGTAATGGTATCCAAAAATAAATTACTAAAAGAAGTAGCGAAATACGCTTTGGTTAAAGTGCTTTTTCTTTCGATAGTACCATTATTAATGACTACTTCGAAATCGAATTCTTGAAAAAGTGCGGAGGCATCTAGTATTTCATAATCAATCGAAAAACTAGTCGTATCTAAATGGCCGAGTGTTACCCTTATTGGTTCACTTGAAATTAATAAATCTTCATTTTGAGATTGAACAGTTACCGTAAAAGTGCCACTTTCCAAACCAATATTTTGGAAATTAAAGTTAAGGGTTCCTACGGCATCTTCGAGTCTTTCGGTATTTAGATCAACAATTTCTCCATAAGCTTTTAATAAACCTGCGGCAGTAAGATTTTGCCATAAATTATCTTTATTCAAACCATCAATGGCATTGGCGGGCGGCCAGAACCCAAAAGAACCAGGGCCAACCTCTGGAGTCATGGACAAAATTTTAGGTTTGGTCGTTTGTTCGCCGTACATCCAATCATCACTATCGCCATTGACTAAATAACCGACTGTTTCCAAACCTGTACCAATCACATAATTATTCTGTTCGGTCATTTTATTGCCTAAAGCTCGGTAAGAGGCATCATCTGGCGTCAGGGTATTATCAAAACCCCAAGGGATAATCAATAAATTGGAAAAAGAATGATAATTTAGGGAAATTTTAAATTGATGTTGTACACAAAAATCTCGAACAGCTTGTGTCTCTGGTTCTGAAAATGGTTCAGTTCCTCTATAGGTATCATTAAATTGGTCAACAGAAGAACCCGTATTATCTATGCCCCAATTAAAGCCATAATTTCGATTTAAGTCTACACCAACCGTTTGGTTTGCTTCATTCACCCAACGATTTTTTCGCCAGAAACCACCACCTTCTGGATTGGTCGTTTCATTATAAACATAGCCATCAGGATTAATGCAAGGAATGAAGTATAATTCTACATTTTCCATCAAATATTTCACCTCTTCATCGGTCTCATAATTTTCTAATAAATACCAGATATAAAACAACATTTGAGAAAGCGAATTGGGCTCTCTAGCATGATGCAAAGCATTGTATAAAATAGCGGGTTTATCCTCATCTATAGTTGGATTGACGCCTACTTTTAACGAATAAATCGGCCTACCTTCTTGAGTCAAATGTTTGCCAATAGCTTTTTTTTCGGAAATTAGGTTGGGAAATTTAGCTTTCATATCATCCAAAACCGTCAGTAATTCGGCATAAGTATGATAACCGCCCATTGAACCAAAGGTATAATTAGCTGGGGTACTATATTGCGCTGTTAAATCGAGGGCATCACAGGCATTATTATTTCTGGAAGTAGCGGTAGCAGGAATATTCGGTTGTTTATTTTGCTCGACATACCAAGCTTGCACATCGTCGATTAAGACTTCATATTGCAGGTCATTTTCTTTTAGTAAATCAATTTCTAGGTTAGAAATATCATTTATCCAATATTTACCTTTAACCAAAACACCATGATCGTATTCCAAACCCAATTCGGCTATTTCTGAGATATGGCTTTCATGTAGAAATACCTTGACCCTAGAATATTTTAATGGGGCTAGTTGAGCGAATAGGGTAGTGGTGAATAGTAAAAAGGTAACAAATAATATATTTCGCATAGTAATTATTTTACTCCTAAAAGTACAATTCCTTTGGATAATATGAATGACCTATTTGATGAAAAAGAAGAAAATGTAAGGATGGAGTTACATTTTTTTGTAAATTAGCCATCAAACTAGGAGAAAATGACTAAACAAGACCAATTATGGAAAGCAGCCATTGAAGAATTCTTTGTTGAATTTTTAGAACTATTTTATCCGACACTAATTCTGAATATTGATTTTTCTAAAGATTTTGAATTTTTAGATAAAGACTTGCCTAAGTTATTTCCAGAATCATTGGAGATAGACCGAAAAGCAGATAGAATTGTTAAAATACCACTATTAGATGGAAGTAGCCAATGGTTAATTATACATGTCGAAGTACAAGGGTATAAAGATGATAATTTTGCTCGGCGAATGTTTACTTACTATTATCGGTTAGCAGACCGATATGATGTTCCTATTACATCACTAGTTATTTACAGCGATAATAATCAAGCCAATAGAGTCAGTAAATACGAAGCGAAGAGCTTTAAGACCAGATTATTGTACGAATTTGATACTTATGTTATTGCAGACCATACGAACGAAGAATACGAGGCAATGGACAATCCTTTTGCCATTATTTTTCAAACGGTTCTCTTGGGTATCAAGGGTAAAAAAGAAGATGAAGAATTATTAAACTTGAAATTACAAGTACTTCGAAGATTATTAGAAAAAGGCTATCAAAGAGAACAAATTCAACGATTGCTGACGTTTATAAGAGAGTACACGCACTTTACAAAACCAGAATTTAATCGTAAATTTGATGAGCATTCAGCAACAATGTTAGAAAATCAAAAAAATATGGGCATTATAGAAACAGTTATTAAATACAGAAGTGAGGAAGCTAGAGAGCAAGGGTTAGAACAAGGGTTAGAACAAGGGTTAGAATTAGAAGCTTACTTAAAGGATTTTGAACATAATATTCAATCAATTATTAAACCTTTGCGAAAAGGATTTTCCATAGAGAATATTGCCCTTCTTTTAGAGGTAAATGTGTCCATTGTTAAAGAGATTAGTCAATTGGTCTCCCCTATAAAGGAAAAGAAAATCTTTAAGGAAACTAAAAAATTAAGAACTAAATTTTCTGCTGAATATTCTGTCAAACAACTTAAAATAGATGCCGCTTCCTTATTACTTTCGATTAAATTTTCAGAAAAGACTATTAATAAATTGACAAAGTGCCCTCTAAGTCTAATCAGGAAAATGAAAAAAATTAAAAATAAAAAACAGTATAGATAGTCAGGTAAGAAATTGATATTAATAAAATATTTAAAATGCCATCTAGCTCGTCAACTCTATTGCTAATATTAATCTGACGCCCTATAACTTAATGACCATTATCTTCTTCAATCTCTTGAAATAATTCCTCGGATTTCTTAATCAAATCTCGAAAATCTTCTTTCGTTTTTTCTTTTTCTTCTTCTGTCCAAATCCCTTCTTTTTGCTTTTCTTTAATTCGTTCTTTTAGCTCAATTTTTTCATCCTCTAAATTTGTTAAGCGGTCTCGCAAATCATCACTAATATCAGCACTCTTTTCTTTGACATCTGCAAAGACATCCCCAATCTTATCTAAGACTTTATCATATTTCCCTTCATCAAATTTTTCCTTTTCGGCTACCGCTAAATCTTTAATAGACCCAAAAACATCTTTAACCCCATTAATTACTTTTTCAGAACGAGCTTTCTCAACTTCATTGCCATAATAAAAATTATAAGCAATTAAACCAACAACAGCAAAAAAAATCAATTTCAATAAATTACGCATTTTCAATTATTTTAAATTAGCTTAGCCAGCAACCAAAATTCCCAATTATTTCCAACAAATACCAATTTTTTACCATCTGTTCGTCTAAAAGAGTAGTGGGTTCGTAGAATAGGGAAAGGAATGACTAATTTCTCACCATTTTTCTAGCTTTTTCTTTAATTTCGCACAACTTTTTTAAGAGGGGCGGGAACTTTGAATTTTTTCCTGCCGTTTGTTTTATCACATAGTCACATAGTTAGGTACACATAGCACATATAGTTGTACCAGAATATGCGGATTATGTGTAAGGAATTGTAATAAAATTATTGCATAATACTAGGTTCCCTATGTGCTAAATGAACTATGTGACTATGTGGTAAAAAAAAATAGACATGGACTATACTCCAGGTAACATCGAGCAGAAATGGCGAGACCATTGGAAAGCAGAAGGCACGTATAAAGTCAGCAACGATTCTGATAAGCCAAAGTATTATGTATTAGATATGTTTCCTTATCCATCAGGAGCGGGCTTACACGTAGGACATCCGCTCGGTTATATTGCTTCGGATATTTATGCTCGGTATAAGCGCTTGAATGGCTTTAATGTGTTACACCCAATGGGTTTTGATGCTTTTGGATTGCCTGCGGAAGAATACGCTTTGCAGACAGGGATTCATCCTGCCACATCGACGAAGGAAAACATGGAGCGGTATCGAGAACAATTAAGTGCTTTGGGTTTTTCTTTCGATTGGAGTAGAGAAGTTTATACTTGTGATCCTAATTATTATAAATGGACCCAATGGATTTTTGCAGAGTTATTTGAGCATTATTATGACCAAGATGCCAAAAAAGCATTGCCGATTAGTGAATTGGCGAAGCGATTTGCCGCAGAAGGTAATAAAAAGGTCAAAGCAGCTAATAGTTATAAAGGCAAATTTACAGCGGACGAATGGAAAGCGATGGACAAAGTAGCACAAGCTGATACTTTAATGGAATATCGTTTGGCCTATCGAAAAATTGGCTACGTTAATTGGTGTGAAGAATTAGGGACGGTATTGGCGAATGACCAAGTAAAAGATGGGGTGTCTGAAAGAGGCGGCTATCCTGTAGTACAAAAAGCCATGAAACAATGGTATTTGAGAATTACCGCTTATGCGGACCGTTTATTATATGATTTGGCGGAGATTGATTGGTCAGATTCTTTGAAAACGATTCAATCGAATTGGATTGGGCGTTCGGAAGGGGCTTCTTTGTTTTTTGAGGTAGTGGATTCAACGGAAAAAATAGAAGTATTCACGACTCGACCTGATACAATTTTTGGTGCAACTTATATGGTCTTAGCACCAGAACATGATTTGGTGGCTAAGTTAACTACCGAAGGGCAAAAGCAAGCAGTAGCAGACTATATCGCTTATGTTAAAGCAAAGTCAGAGGTAGATAGAATGGCAGAAAAAGAAGTGACGGGTGCATTTATTGGGGCTTATGCCATCAATCCATTTACCAATACCAAAATTCCTATTTGGATAGGCGAATATGTATTGAAAGATTATGGGACAGGGGCAATTATGGCAGTACCAAGTGATGATGAAAGAGACAATCGCTTTGCCACTAAATTTGGTTTGGAAATCATTGATGTAGTGGATAAATCTAAATATCCTGGCGCTACTTTACATGACAAAGTAGGCATTATTAAAAACTCTGGCTTTTTGGATGGCATGGAAGTGCCTGATGCCATTACTGCCGCTTGTGAAAAAGCAGAAGAAATGGGCATTGGCGAAATGCACATCAATTATAAATTGAGAGATGCAAATTTTGGTCGTCAACGCTATTGGGGCGAACCTTTTCCTGTGATGTATGATGCGGATGGATTGGCGCATGTATTGAAGGTCGATGATTTGCCATTAGTTTTGCCTGATACAGAAGATTTTAAGCCAGCCAAAGGAGGCCGTTCTCCTTTAGCAAGAATGGAAGATTGGACCAAGTTGCCGAACGGGATGGTTAGAGAAACCGATGTGATGCCCGCTGTAGCCGGTTCTTCTTGGTATTTCTTGCGCTATATGGACCCCAATAATGCCGACGCATTTGTTGGAAAAGATGCAGTGAATTATTGGCAAGATGTCGATTTATATGTTGGTGGTTCAGAACATGCGGTGGCGCATTTGATGTATGCACGATTTTGGCATAAATTTTTGCATGATAAAGGCTTAGTACCAACCAATGAGCCATTCAAAAAATTGGTCAATCAAGGGATGATTCAAGGGGTAATTGAATTTATCTTTTTGGATAAAAATTCTCCTCAGGATGCTCGTCGATTTGTGTCAGCGGATATTGCCGAAAAAGAAGCAGCTGGTGATTTTGCCAAAATTCCTGTACACGTTGATTTTGTGAGCAATTATGGTTCACCAAAATCTTATTTGAGCAAAGAAGGCATTGAAAAATTCATCAATTGGCGAAAAGAATATAAAAATGCCACTTTTGAAGCCTCCAATGGGACTTATAAAAATGGCGAAAGTCCAGCCGATATTAGTCTATTGACTTTATCAGAAGTAGGCAAAATGTCTAAATCTAAGTTCAACGTGATTAATCCTGATGCAGTTATTGGTAGATATGGCACCGATTGTTTCCGAATGTACGAAATGTTTTTAGGACCAATCGAACAAGCCAAACCTTGGGATACCAAAGGGATTGACGGCGTGTCTAAATTCTTGAAGAGATATTGGTCTTTATTTTTTGATAAAGGTGGAAATTGGTCTTTATCAGAAGAAGCACCAACTAAAGATGAATTGAAAATCTTGCATACCGCAATAGAAAAAGTAACGCGAGATATAGAGCGATTTAGT
>CAZXYA010000152.1:0-17110 GCA_964644655.1 uncultured Saprospiraceae bacterium
ATTGTCAGGATGTTTTTTAATTTTAATTTGCATTTTAATTTTAATTGATTCCCTAGTAGCGTCGAATGTACGATTTTTTAATAAAAAAGAAAAAAATGTTTTAAAAACCTTTTTTGATTTATTTGGACTCGATGTCCAAATAAATCAGGCTGCTAGGAGCAAATTCTATTTTTATAAGAAAACCCTTTAAAAAGCTTAAAATTTACGAGGGAAGTTTTTAGTCTTTTTTAGACTTCTTCTTCTTTTTCCGTGTTTTATTATCAAATAAACTATAAGACAGGGTGACGGAGTAATAATAATTGCGAAGGAAGGTAACGGGTTCATCAATAATAAGATCATAAGATTCAGAACCAAAAGCATCTCCTCTATAAAAATTTTTTGCACTAAAGACGTATCTATAATTGATGGACAAACCATTCTGCCAAGTGAAGCCTATTCCTCCTAAGACGGAAATTTCGCTATCATCAAAGTCATCAATAATTTCTGCATAGACAAATTCAGAAGGATTATTAGCTACATTTTCTTGAATCTTTGAATTGAATAAACGAGAGTAAATAGCACCAAATTCTATATGAAAACTACTTTCTTTGGTGGGAGACATTAATTTAAAAAAGAAGGGGACATCCACATAGGTCAAATCAATAAACCTTCTTTCTCCAGCTCTTCCAGGGGTGGCATAGCGATTGTGGAAAATTTTGCTTCCTTTTTTACTGTATAATATTTCAACATTAAAATCAAAATTGGGCTTTAATCGAGTGATACCACGAATACCCGCAGTTAAACCATATTTATTAAAACCTTTGTAATAATCACCGTCAACTTGACTAGCATTCATGCCTATTATTAATCCAGCATTAAATCTTTCGTTATTCGGGATATACCGTTTCTTTCTTTTTTGTGCGAAAGCAGTCATTACAACACTCATCAAACAAACAAAGGTTAAGAATAAAGTTGATTTCCAGTTTTTTAACATGATTTCTATTTTTGACTAAAGTTAGGTTTTATTTCCAGTTTATTATGCACGGTTTTCTTCAATTTTTGTTAGCGATAAGACAAGTGGTGATGAAATGTGGATTATCGAATTTTAAAATCATATATTTTTAACTTTATTCATGTGATATTTTGTTTCATGGGCGTTAATCAATATTAGATATTAACCGCAAAAAGATAGCAATTTGAAAATGGTAGATAGAGGTGCATCCCGATAGCTATCGGGACGACCACCTTTGTATCTAGTTTTTAGCTACTTTTTTAAGGTACAGCGTACCGACCACCTTTGTAAAAAAGTGTAAAATGTGGTCGGTGCGCTGCACCGTAGGGCTTATTTCCAGTACTAGTGATACGAATGTAGGCGGTGCGCTGCACCTTGCTATCTTTTTGCGGTCAATAATATTAGATTTAATCTGCTTTTGTAAAAAAATAGTAAAAATAATACTAATAAAAGAGGTTTAGGGGATGCTAATTATTAACCTGTTATCTTTACAGATAAGCTATATTCAAAAATATAAAAAAGAGAAAAATATATTCATTCATTTAACAAACTAAATCAACGGCTCAAAAAAATAACACCCTTTAATTGACCCCGTTATTAAAATAATTAATATGAAAAAATTCCAGTTCCTATTTTTTGCTTTACCCCTCTTTTTCATGGCTTGTGGCGATGATAGTTCGGAAGGATCAGGACCAACACCATCTGCAGATTTAGCTACCATCGGTATTGAGGGAGGCTCAATTCTAGAGGGAGCAGGTGCCTCTATGCTACAATTTGAAATTAGGGCTAACCGAACATTAGAATCGAATGTTGATATAGACTATACAATCGCTGGTGTAACGGCTACTCCTGATGTTGATTTCACGGTACCTTCAGGTTCAATTACGATGGCAGCGGGTAGCAATTCTGCGATTATTGCTGTGCCAATTATAGACGATGAAATAAATGAAGTAGAAGAACGAATGACCGTTACTTTGACAGCAGCTAGCAACGCTAATATTAGTGGATCACTCGCTGTTGGTGTTATCAGAGATAATGATAACCCTACTAATTTTGATGCGGAAGGCTATGTTACTCCTGATGAATATTTTGGCTATGAATTAAGTTGGGCAGATGAATTTACAGGAGATGCCTTAAATATGGACAATTATAATTTTGATATAGGAGATGGTTGCCCTAATTTATGTGGCTGGGGTAATAATGAATTAGAATATTATACAGACAGTCCTGAAAATATCCGTGTGGCAGACGATAAATTGGTGATAACGGCAACCAGATTAGGATCAGAAGGTTTCCGTTCTGCTAAGATTCACACCAAAGATAAAAGAGAGTTTAGGTTTGGTCGAATCGACATCAGAGCAAAATTGCCTGAAGGACGAGGTATTTGGCCTGCTATTTGGATGTTAGGCGCCAATATTGATGAAGTAGGTTGGCCAGCTTCTGGCGAGATTGATATTATGGAATTAGTAGGGCATCAACCTAATATAAGTCATGGTACTGCACATTGGGGAAACTCGGGAGACCCTAGTACTTTTGTAGGCTCTTCCATTTCTTTAAACGAAAAATTTAGTGAACAATTCCATGTTTTTAGTTTGGTTTGGGAACAAAACTCCCTTCAATGGTATATGGATGAAACGCTTTTTCATACCATTACCCCTGCTAATACACAAGGAGCAACTTATAGATTTAATGCCCCTTTCTATATGATTTTTAATGTAGCAGTTGGTGGGAATTGGCCAGGTAGTCCTGATGCTTCAACTGTTTTTCCACAACAAATGGAAGTTGATTATGTAAGGGTTTTTCAATAGATTGTTTTCAGTTATCGGTTGTCAGTTGTCAGTTTCCTAGTTGCGAATCTAACTGATAACCGACAACTGATACCCCTTTTAAAGGGGCAGCAATTTAATTCCAGAACCACTATGCTGATTTGATTACTAATTAACCTCATATTCCCCACTTCCCATTATCAATTGCCCATCGGTCGTCATACCCTTCACAATAATAGAAAATTCACCTAAGTCATCAGAATGCGGAAAAGAAATAGCCGCTTTTCCATCTTTTAGTATTACATCACCTTTCCAATAAATAAGTGGTCTAAAATCTGGTAGGCGGTTAAACCCAGCTTTTGATGTTGAAAAAGGGCTTGCTTGTGTAATGCCTTGTGTGGGGGAGAGATTGGTTAAGGAATCCTTAATTTTTAAGGCTGTTTTTGATTTAGTCTTTATCTCTATAACGCCTTCATTTCCTAAAATACCAAATTGACTCTTTAAGGTATTCGTTGTTCTATAAATACCGATAGTTTCAACCTCAGCAATAGGAATATTTAAAACACTTGCTTGGTCGTGGGTCAACCAGCCATTAACTAAGTAAATGGGGTCATTCGTCGTAAATTTTTTCGACTCGTCGAATATTCTAACATTGGGCTTGTCTTTCTTTACTTTTATTTTCACAAAAGGAACAACCTCTATTAGAAATTCTTCTAAAGAAGTCATACTAGCGTAATCCGTTAAATTGTAGGATACATCAGGCTGAAAATTTTGTTTTTCCACACTTTCTATACTTGTCAAAACCGCTTTTTCTAAACCAAAAATTTCTTGGTATTTTTTTCGTTGTTGGCTTTGGGTTAAATATTTTTTAAGTGGCTCATTAAAAGGCAACTTTTGGCTAGGTCGGTATTGGTTACTTAAAGCATCCGTAAAGTTGACAGCTTGGGTCGCTAATGCTGCAGTATATGTTTTATTTTGCTTATTAAATAAACCAAAAATTTGTGCAGGTTGATTCAGCCCCAAGCGATTTGTGGTTGAAAACACCCCATTTTCATCGACTGCTGTCCATTGTACCCCATTGTCCATTAAATAATGGACCCCAATTCCTAAGGGTTTTCTAGCATCTTCTGCTGCCTGAATTTGCCCATAAAAGGTATTTAACGCTTCTGGTTGCTGGGCGGGAATTGTAGTTGATTCCGTTTGGATGGTTTGTAAATTAGTCGTTGCTGCCATCATTTCTTTGGAGACAACTGCAATTGAAACCGTTCCTGTTTTTATACCTGTTGGCAAGGCTACATCAACCGCAATCGTTGCTCGCTTCTTATATTTTTGCTGATCTGTTTTGATCGTCCCCGTAAGAGTAGCCTTGAAATTAGTTGAGCTGTTGATATTAGCGGCTATATTTTCTTTATGTTCTTTAAAATCATCGTAAATGGGAATATTAACTGTCGTACTATTTTTTCTAGTTGGATTTGGATTCCAAACAGTATAAGCATGAAAAGAATACCAGCCTTCTGCCCAATTCAGCGGAATAATTATATCGCCACTAGCGTTTCCGTTCTCAATGAGTAAACGCTGTTGTTGTTGAATTTTTCCCGCTTTATCCACCAATTCGACCCTTAGCATCTTTGCTTTTTGAGCATTGGGGCTTTCTGTGGTCAAATAGGCGTTATATCGAATGGTTTCTCCTAAAACATAGAAATTTTTATCAAAATGTAGGTTGATGTTTTCCTGTGCGACGACCATTAATGGACAGCATAGTAAAAAAAGGAAGTATATATTTTTCATAGAAAAGTATAAATGGAAACCGACTACAAAAGGTAGCGGTTTAATTAGCTAAAAATTTAGCAAAGGGCTTGGGGCGAAGGTTTTCGGAAAATCTTAGATTTTAAATCACAGTTCATAAACCAAACATCCCCTTAGTTTTATTGACTTTTTAAATGAATAATCCCAAGTTAGGAATGAATTAAAATTAAAACCACTACTGACAATCAATAAGTTGCAACATTTAAAATGTAAAGTTATTTTTGAACCGTTCCTTAACAGATTTAAGTACTTGTACAAAAGTAATCGACATTTTAGAAAATGGGTAATGAGTTGATGAGTTCATAAGATAAATGAGGTAAACAAAACGTTTTAGACCGAATGTTACTCTCATAAACTCATAAATCTCATTAGCTTAGTATCCTCAAAATAAATCTAATTCCAACAAGGAGGTTGTACTCTAGTACTATTATTGATAAGCAAACAATTTTCACAAGATGCTGGTCCTCTCGGAAATGGGCGACATTGTGGCGTAGGGTTACCAACTTCTCTTCCTGGTACTAAAATCGTAATCGTATCTACCGCAGAAGCCCCAAAGAAGCCTAGTACCTCTTCTTGTTCATTAGCCACATTAAAAATATTTCCGCTGATTTTTCCTGGCGGTGCTTCAAAAATATTTCCTGATCGTTCAAATTCTGCGCCAACTGCTGACCAAAAATTAAAGGCAGCTTCGGTAATAGAATGTTGCACGACATTAAAACAGTAGTTTGCCGTAAATCTAAAATCAATGACCCGCGTTAATACAGGTTGTTGTTGAATAAAATTTCCTTGTACTTCTCTTGAACTGGCTACTGCAACATTATCAAAATCAACATCTTCGGTCACATAACAAATTTGGGGATTCAGATTGCCTTGGGTCCCAATTTCTGCAAATTCATAGATGCCAAAAGTCGTCCATCTCAAGAAAGCACCATTCTCACTAGCGGGAAATGACGTATTTACTTTTACCGTTATATCGGTCGTATTAACAAAATTGCCCGCTTCATTTTGTCGTTCCCCCGTTATTACTTCCGTTTCCAAACTTTCGGCACTAACTACGGGTAGGATTTCTTCTGGTCGGGATTGATAAGTATTGCCATTGACTTGTACTTCTAAAGTGTAAGTTCTACCTATAATGCCTCTCAATCCATTGGGTAAGGTGCGATATTCTCCATCTTCCAATTCTCTGAGGGTTTCTTCATTTCCTGCATTATCTCGAATTTTTACGATTGCATTCATGACAGGATCAGGTGAGCCTTCGGGACCAGAAGCAAATTGGGCACTTTCTGATAAAAAAACACTATATGGACCTGGATGGGTATTAATATTACCACTAATTGTCAAAAGAGGGGGGGAAGGGGGGACTGCCAAATCAATTTCATCTAGACAGGTAGAAAATAGAAAGGTTATCAGCAGTACAAAACTTATTCTTCTTAATAAAGTCATTTAAAAATATCTAAAATTTATCATTAAATACAACTACTAAGGAATGAATTAAAATTAAAATGACAATTAAAATTAAAATCACTACTGACAATCAATAAGTTGCAACATTTAAAATGTAAAGTTATTTTTGAACCGTTCCTAAGTAGTTAAGCATATTTATTTCATTGCCAGCAAGCTGGTCTTTCTTGCGTACTATTTGATATTAAAAGACAATTGGTACAAATATCTTCTCGTCGGTTAAAACGACATAGTGGTCGAGGAATGCCAACTTCTGCTGCTACTACCATACGTCTAATGGTATCTACCGCTGAAGCAGAAAAATACCCCAATACAGGTGTTGCTTCGTTGGCAACGTTATAAATATTTCCTTGAATTTTTCCTGGTGGCGTTTCAAATATTCCCCCGTTTCTTTCAAATTCACTAGCAACGGTAGACCAAAAGTTATAGGCACCTTCTGTAATAGATTGTTGAATGACATTGATACAGTATCGAGTTGCAAATCTATCATTCACAATACGCTCATTTACTTGCTGTTTCTCCAAATAATCAGTTGCTATATTTTCAGTATCTACCACTACGACTTTATCTAAATCTATATCTTCCGTAACAAAACATAATCGACCATCTAATCCAATTTCCCAAAATTCATAAATGCCAAAAGAATTCCATTTTATAAAAGAACGTTCTGCTGGTAAAGGCGTATTTACAAAAAAACGCACATTATCTTGTTCAACAAAATTACCCGCAGTATTAATCGTTGATTCCGTCGTTAATGCTATATCAATACTTTGCGGACTAATTACAGGGTGCAAATATTCTGGTTTTGACTGATACTGTTGCCCATTTACTGCTATTTCTAAATGATAAGTCCTACCAATTATTCCTCGCATACCGTTCGCCGCTGTTAAATATTCGCCCGAAGGCATTTCTTGTAAAACTTCTGCTTCTCCTAAATCATTGACCAATTTAACTATTGCCCCACCAACGGGGCTAAATATACCATCTGCCCCACTTGAAAACTTAGCACTCTGTTGTAAAGTAACCCTATAAGGTCCAGGAGCATCATAGATATTACCACTTACCGTCAGAATTGCATCTGATGCAGGCGCAGCTAATTCGATTTCGTCTAAACAAGTTGTAAAAACGAAGGCTATACCCAGTAAAAAAATAAGTTGGTAAAATTTATTCATTCGTTGATAATCATGTGTTTATTAAATGATGAATTGTGGATAATAGGAATATATCCTAATTTGTCAAATCAAACATTTATCAGGAATTTACTTATTTGATGAATTCAGCGCTATCATTCAGCATTCATTAGGCGTCAAATTGAAAATTGATATTATTATCACTTTTTTACCTGACGCTCTAATAATTCTAAAAAGCGGTGTACCACTATAAAAACTTAAAATTATAAGTCAAAGAAGGAAAAGGCGCACCTAAAATTGCTAAGCGATTCGCCTGTGGTGCTTGAAAAGAACGCTGACTAAAGAAAACCGTAAATGGATTTCTACGTCCATACACATTAAACAAAGAAAGCGTCCAACTACCTTCCCATTTTTTATTCTTTTTGTGATTGGTATCTAGTGTATAAGAAATATCCATACGGTGATAATCAGGAATCCTAAATTGATTTCTGTCTGAATAATTGGCGATATTCAATACATTTTCTACCCCAAATTTGCCAATTGGTGCAGTAATCGGTCTGCCCGAACTCCAGACAAAATTAAAGGAGAAATTACTCCGCTTAGAAATTTGATAACTCCAGACTAAGCTTAAATTATGCAATTGATCAAAATTAGCAGGAAACCAATCGCCACTATTAATGGTTTCTTCTGGTGTAGGTCCAATTACTTGACGTTCACTCCTGGACAGCGTATATCCTAGCCAACCATTCCACCGACCAATGGCTTTTCGGATGGATAATTCTAAACCATAAGCCCGTCCAATTCCTGTTAATAATTCGGTTTCTACATGGTCATTGACCAATATATCGGCTCTATCTTTATATTCAATCAGGTTATCAATTTCTCGATAAAACACTTCGGCAGAAGTTACCCATTTATTATCCGCAAAATTTTTAAAGAAACCAGCGGAATAATTATCTGCTGTAGTGGGTTCTATATTCAAATTACTCAATTGCCATAAATCTATTGGCGAAACGGCGGTAGTATTTGTAATTTGATTGATAAATTGTTGGGTTCGATTATAGCTCAATTTAAAAGAACTCGCTTCCTCTAGTCCTATTTTTAGCGAAACCCTAGGTTCTAATCCTGAATAACTTTTAATCACTTCTCCTCTGTCAAAATTAATACTCCCCGTAATGGATTCCTCGGTTCTAGGTACGCCTTCTTGATAAGTAAAAACCTCATCAGGACCTAAGCTTTGATATAAACTATACCGCAAACCTGCCGAAATAGCAATGCGGTCGTTTAACTCAAAATCATCTTGTAAATAAACTGCAAATTCTCGCCCTTGTTCTGTAGGTAGTGTTTTAGGAATAACAGTCGAAAAATCGTTGCCAGGTGTTAGTTCGCCTTGTGCAACTTCATAGCGTCGCCATTGACCGCCAAAATTAAGGGTATGCTGCCCTAGCGTTAAGATAAAATCAGGGCGACCACCATAATATAAAATCCCATTTTCTAGATCAAAAGCATCATTTCCGTCGGGATCAGCTAAAGAACTTTCATAATCACTCACCACGGCATCAAAGGAAAAAGATAAATTATCTTTTAATAGATAACTAAATTTTACACTTGCCCCAGTCGTTCCCCATTGAAAGTCTGATTCTGTTGCAAACCTGAATCGGTCATTGCTATCATATAAAGAAACCGTTAGTTTGCCATTGCCACCTAAGCGCTGAGAAAATTTTACATTGGCATCATAAAAAGAAGCTGCACTTTCTCGTACTTCTTCTACATTGACCACATTAAAAATCCAATCGGAATAAGAAGTTCGTCCTCCTAAAATAACGGAACTTTTGCCTTTGACGATGGGCATCTCTAAACTCAGTCTACTGGAAACCAAACCGATGCCGCCTTTGCCTGTAAATTTTTGATAATTACCATCCTTTAATTCTACATCTAAAATGGAAGATAAGCGTCCACCGAATTTCGCAGGCATACTCCCTTTATAGAGATTGACATTTTTAACAAAGTCGGGATTGAATAAAGAAAATAAGCCAAGGGCATGGGCAGTATTAAAGAATAGCATACCATCTTGTAAAGTTAAGTTCTGATCCACATTTCCCCCTCGTACATTAAAGCCACTTGCACCTTCGCCAACCGTACTAACGCCTGGTAATAATTGGATGCTTTTGACGACATCAACTTCTCCTAAAAAAGCAGGTAATTTTTTTATTTCTTTGGCACTTAATTGTTCCAGACCAACATTGGTGGATTTGACATTTTGGTTTAAAGCAGTTGCTTCTACTACTACTTCTCCCAATTGAACAGCCTCTTTGGTGAGTTTTAAATCTAAATCATTATTGGAATATACTTGAAGCGTAACCGTTATGTCTTCATACCCAATTGAACTAATCGCAATGATATGTTCCCCAATTGGTAAATCTAACTCATATTGTCCTGTTTCATCGGATACCGTTCCTTGTCCCGTACCTTCTACTAAAAGCGTTGTTCCAATTAAGGTTTCTCCTGTTTTATCGTCATTGATGAAGCCTTTTACTCGCACCTGCCCCGTGGGACTTGGGTTATTGGCATTCCCTACCACAAAAACGATCTGATTTACTTCCGTTTCCCCAGCAGCCCTTGTTCTTTCCGACTCTCGAGCTTGATAAAAATCTTGGCTGTATTGATTGCCTAATTTAGTTGCTTCGCCTAAGATAATAGACTGAACATCATATTGTTCAAAACTAAGATTAGAATCATTTAAAATGGATAAAATAGCGGTGGGTAAGTCGATGTTTTCTAAGGAAACTGTTACTTTTTTATCAATAGGAAATTTTTCGTCATAATAAAAATATAAATTGTACCGATTTTCCAAATCTACCAAAACCTCCGCCAATGCTTGGTCTTGATAATTGGCAGTAATGCTTACTTCTTTTAGGTCTTGGCTTTGCGCTAACAGTCCGTTGAAGCATAGCAAAAAAAGACCCATACAAAGTAGAAATCGGTAATTCATCGCTGTTTATTTTGTACTTTTTATTAAAAAAACTATACAGGATACTTAGTGTGCAAGATACACTAAATATTTACTTTTTTAGTAATAACAGATAAAAAGTTATATTTAATTTTTTTTTTTTGCTGTAAAAAGAAGGGATTGATATTTAGCGAGTGCATCCCAAGTTGTCGTTTTTAAAAAGTATGCGGTAGCTAAATAAAAAAAACTAAAAAAAATGTTATTTATATGACATATATTTAATATATTGCACAAAAATTGAATCAGATGCCGACATTTAAAACAATCTTTTATTGCTTACTAATTTTATCATTATTTACCTTTATAGCTTGTCAAGCTAATAAATCAATAGTTAATCAACCTACCCAAAAAACAATAGATAATAGTAATACTGTTGACAATAGCAAGATAATGGTGCTTCTACAAACTGAAATCAAAGCAAATGCTTTGGAGGAAGAGTTTAAGACTTATGAGTTAAAATCAAAAGGATTAATAAGTCGGACAGAAAATAGGTGTATGTTTACCTATAATCAAGCACTCGTTGATAGCAATACTTTGTTGGAGATGATAAAAAAATCAGACAAAGTATTAGAAGCAAAATTCCCCGAGATTGTTCGTCAGCCTAAAGTAACAAACTAGACTTAAGGCTGAATGATAAATTTTGAATTTGGCTAACTCTTTGATTTTCAATACTCAAATTTTGTCACACAATCTTATTTAGAATAAGCGCTATTATTTTTCCATTACTTAGAACAATTGGACTGATTGTTAATTTTTGCAACGCCATATATTTGCACTTTCCTTTATGGTTTCAACCTATTTTTTCTCTATAGTCTAGCTCAATAGACTAAAACGATGTTGAAATAAAATGCAAAAGTTCTTGGAGCATTGAAAATTTAGACTCACGCTTTTAAAAAATAATCCCTCTATTTTAATTTATTTTTTCACTTTAAAAACTAATCAAATGAACAGGCACATCTTATTGTTCCTCGCATTTACTTGTTTTATTTCTATCCATTTATTCGGGCAAGGCCAGGGTACTGTATACGCCAAGAAAAAACTAAAACCTAAGGTTGAAGTTACCTATGCAGAAAAACTAGGTACGGTCCCTCCGTTACATGAATTAATTCCTGTTAGATCTACTAGCACCTTAAAGAGAAATCTTGCTAAAAAGAATAGAAAAGGGCCAAAAGATTTTGTAGGTAGAGGCAGAAATAAAGTTGTCAAACCTGAATTAGAACATCAAGGTTTAGATGCTATTAGACAAAAATCATTTAAGGGCAACTTTAGTACAACCGTCGAACCTTCGGTAAATATCAATGGCTTGACCTCAGGTTCTGCACCCAATGACCCTACTGGAGATGTTGGACTAAATCATTACTTACAGGCTATTAATGCTACTACGCTAGGTGTATTTGACAAAACTGGTGAATTGCTAAATACTTTTGCTGCGAATACGCTATGGAGTACGCTTGGTTTCTTTTCGGCAGGAGATCCCATTGTTTTATACGATCAACAAGCAAACCGATGGCTTATTACAGAATTTCCTAACGAAAACCAATTACTAATAGCGGTGTCCGAAGATGCTGATCCAATGGGTAGCTATGACGTTTACAGTTTTGCTACTCCCCAATTTCCTGATTACCCTAAATATGGTATATGGGATGATTTACTTACTGTAAGTACTAATGAAGGTAGCCCAGGGACTCATTCTATTTATATTTTTGATAAAATAGCTTTAATGGCTGGTGCTTCTTCTGTATCAATGCAAAGACTCGAATTACCAGGGAATACTAATACAGAGGCAGGATTTTTTGTAACAACTCCGCTAGATTGGACGGGAAGGAATGAGCCTGTAGGTGGGCCAATGTTTATTACCCTAAATGATTCTTCTTGGGGCGTATCCGATGAAGACCAAGTAGAAATATATACAATCAATGTAGATTTTGAGGAATCTGATAATACGACCTTTGATAATACGAGTATCGTGCTATCGCCATTTGATGGATTTCCTTGTTCTGCTACTGGTTTTGGTTTCCAATGTGTGCCACAATCAGGGGGGGATGGATTAGACGGTATCCCAGAAACAATCATGAACCAAGCCCATTACCGAAATTTTACCAGCCATGAATCAATGATTTTTAATTTTATTACCGATGTAACAGATGGGGATAATCTGTCTGGAATTCGATGGGTAGAACTTCGAAGAATACCCGGAGGAGAATGGTCCCTTCATCAAGAAGGCACCTTTGCCCCAGATGACGGTTTAGATAGATTTATGGGCAGTATTTGTATGGATGGTTCTGGTAATATAGGTTTAGCTTATAATGTGACTAGTGAGAACTCTTTTGTTGGTGTTCGATTCACAGGACGTCGTGCTTCTGACCCCTTAGGTGAAATGACAGTAAACGAATTTATAGTAGCAGAAGGAACTAATTCGATAACTTCTGGTGGTCGATTCGGAGACTATTCTCATATGACGATAGACCCAGTAGACGACAAAACTTTTTGGTTTACTACGGAGTATGCTAATTCTGATGGAGGAGGAGATGTTAATACTCGAATTATTGCTTTTACTATAGAAATTGATACGACGGATATTGGAGTAACTTCTCTTTTAACTCCTCAAAATGCAAGTAATTTGACGAGTAACGAAAATGTTACTATACAAATAACGAATTTTGGTTTAGAGGCCCAAGAAATTTTTGAAGTAGGGTATATATTCGAAGATCAGGCGCCTGTTATCGAATCTTTAAATAGCACAATTTTGCCTAGTGAGACGATTGAACACACCTTTTCTTCTACTGTCGATATGAGTACAATAGGTGCCTATGACTTCAAATTGTTTACCAATTTATCAGGAGATGAAACTATTTCTAATGACACTTTGAGAACTACGGTATCCAATTTGCCTAACAGAGATATTAGTATTACTGCGATAGAAGGACTTGGAGGCCAAAATTGTGTCGATTCTTTTCCTATTAATATCGTACTTGCCAATAATGGGACTGATTTACTAACTAGTGCGACTATAGATATAACCTTAAATGATGTGCTCGTAGAATCTATTAATTGGACTGGTAGCTTAGAATTGGGAGAAAGTGAAGCCGTACCATTCGATTTAACTGGTTTTGTGGATGGAATGAATCAGATTACGGTAACTGCCGCTGCTCCCAATGGAGATACTGATGAAAATTCATCTAATAATGCATTTTCTGACCAATTTATGACCATTCTAGATGGCGTTCCTATCATATTAACCCTAAATCTTGATGAATTCCCAGAAGAAACAAGCTGGACCTTAGTCGATGAGACAGGAAATACTATTGCTGCTGATGGACCTTATCCGCCATTTCCAATAAATCCAACCATTCGAGAAGAGTTTTGTTTAGATCCAGATGCTTGTTATACCTTTACCATTTTCGATTTAGAGAATGATGGGATTTGCTGTGGTTTTGGAGAAGGAGATTATAATATTACTAATGCCGACGGAGACTTCATTTTTACTAGTAATGGAACATTTACTGATAGTGAAACTACCGAATTTTGTGCGGATTTTACTTTACCTAATAAAGATGTTAGTATTACTGGGATAGAAGGATTGAGTGGACAAAATTGTGCTACCTTCTTACCTATTAGTATCTTACTTACCAATAGTGGTACTGATTTGCTAACTAGCGCTACTATAGATATCACCTTAAATGATGTACTCGTAGGGTCTATTAATTGGACAGGTAGCTTGGAGATAGGGCAAAGTGAAGCGGTATCATTTGACTTAACTGATTTTGTTAGTGAAACGAACCAAATTACTGTAACTGCCTCCTCGCCTAATGGAGATACGGATGAAGATCCCTCTAATAATGCATTTTCTACCCAATTTATGACTACTCAGGATGGGCTTCCTGTAACTTTAACCCTAAATCTTGATAACTTTCCACAAGAAACAAGCTGGACCTTAGTCGATGAGACAGGAAATACTATTGCTGCTGATGGACCTTATTCTTCCTCTGAAACCATTCAAGAAGCATTTTGTTTAGTTCCGAATACTTGTTATACCTTTACCATTTTGGATTCGGAAGGTGATGGGATTTGTTGTGGTTTTGGACAAGGAGATTATAATATTAAGGATGTAGCAGGAAACGTTCTGGTTACTAGCGATGGAACATTCGGGGGCAGTGAGACCAACGAATTTTGTGTTAGTCCTTTGTTTAATAAAGATATTCGTATTGCTGGGATAGAGGGACTTAGTGGACAAACCTGTGGTAGCGTCATACCTATTAGTATCCTACTTGCGAATAATGGTACTGATTTATTAAATAGTGCCACCATAGATATCGCATTAAATGATGTGCTCTTAACATCTATTAATTGGACTGGTAGCTTGGCAATAGGCGAAAGTGAAGCAATACCACTTGATTTAACTGGTTTTGTTGATGGAACCAACCAAATTACCCTAACTGCCGCTGCTCCTAATGGTGATATAGATGAAAATCCATCTAATAATGCATTTTCTACAGAATTTATGTCTAATCTGGGTGGGGGCCTTGTAACTTTGACCCTAAACCTTGATAACTTTCCTGGAGAAACGAGCTGGATTTTAGCTGATGCCGCAGGAAATACTATTGCTGCCGATGGACCTTATTCTTCCTCAACAACCATTCAGGAAAAATTTTGCTTGGCTCCGAATACTTGCTATACCTTTACCATTTTGGATTCGGAAGGTGACGGGATTTGTTGTGGTTTTGGAGAAGGAGATTATAACATTACGGATGCCGCAGGAAATATTCTGGTTGCTAGTGATGGAACATTTGGTAGTAGTGAGACTAATGAATTTTGTGTTAGTACCATATTTAATAGAGATATTAGTATTGACGCCGTAGAAGGACTTGGCAGTAGCGAAAGCTGTAATAGCAGCTCTTCATCTGTTAGACCTATTAGTATTCTACTGACCAATAATGGTAGTGATTTATTAACTAGCGCTACCGTAGATATTACCTTAAATGATGTCCTCCTAGCATCTATTAATTGGACAGGTAGCTTAGCAATGGGTGAAAGTGAAGCCATACCATTTGATTTAACTGGTTTTATGGATGGAAGTAATCAAATTACAATAACTGCCTCCTCACCTAATGGAGATACAGATGAAGATCCATCTAATAATACATTTTCTAATACGGTTACTTTGAATGGCGTTCTTGTCACCTTAAATCTAAATCTTGATAACTTTCCAGAAGAAACTAGTTGGACCTTAGTCGATGAGGCAGGGAATACTATTGCTGCTGATGGACCTTACCCTGATACGGAAACAAGTGTTCAAGAAGCATTTTGTTTAGCTCCGGATGCTTGTTATACCTTTACCATTTTAGATTCGGAAGGCGATGGGATTTGTTGTGATTTTGGAATTGGGGATTATAGCATTACTGATATTGCTGGAAATGTATTGGTTGCTAGTGACGGAGTATTTGGTAGTGTTGAGACGAACGAATTTTGTGTTAGTCCTTTGTTTAATAATGATATTCGCGTTGATGTGACAGACGCGCCTAGTGGTCAAAGTTGTATTATCTCTTCAGCTACTAGTATCATACTAGGTAATAACGGAACTGATTTACTAACTAGTGCCACCATAGATATCACCTTAAATGATGTCCTTTTAGAATCTATTAATTGGACTGGTAGCTTGGCATTAGGGGAAAGTGAAACCATACCATTTGATTTGACTGGCTTTACTGAAGGGGCCAATCAATTTACCGTAACTGTCTCTTCGCCTAATGGTGAGACAGATGAAAATCCGTCTAATAATACATTTTCTACTGAATTTGTGGCGACTTTTGGTGGCGTTCCTATACTATTAACGCTTAATTTAGATCGCTTTCCTGGAGAAACGACTTGGATTTTAGCTGATGAGGCAGGAAATACTATTGCTGCTGATGGACCTTATTCTTCCTCTACAACCATTCGAGAAGAATTTTGTTTAGCTCCGAATGCTTGTTATACCTTTACTATTTTGGATTCCCAAAGTGATGGGATCTGTTGTGGTTTTGGAGACGGAGATTATAATATTACAGATCCCACGGGAAATGTTCTAGTTGCTAGTAATGGATCATTTGGTAGTAGTGAGACGAACGAATTTTGCATTGATTGTGCGATTACTGCTGATATTGATATTACAGCTGTTAGTTCAGCCGACGCTCAGGATGGGTCTATTTTAATCGTCTCTGAAAATGGAAGTTCTCCATTCCAATATAGCATTGATAATGGGCAAACATTTCAAGCAAATCCTTTTTTCGATAATTTATCAATGGGGACTTATTCTATTGTAATTATAGATAATATGGGTTGTACTTTTGAGGATGTTGTTGTGTTAGATATTGTATCCTCTACCACCGAAATTGGAGCTGCGCAATTTTTCAAGGCGTATCCAAATCCTACTGATGGCATTTTTAATCTAGAGGTTTCTGGGCTTGAACAATCAAGTGTATTCTTAGATATAGAAGTATATAATACATCAGGTCAGCGAGTTCAAACGAGTAAGTTAGGGAAGTATGGAGCTGTTTTTAAAGGGCAAGTATCTCTTTATCACTATCCATCAGGTACTTATCTGATTCGGTTTGTTAATAATGATGTTTCTAAAATGATAAGAGTGATTAGGTTGTAAGTCTTTGTTAAAAAAGGATAAAATCTGTTGGGGTAAAATACGCCCCAACGGATTTTATTTCCCAATGGATTAAATTATTGGGAGTATTTCCATTTCGTGACGAGAAAAGAATAAATCTGGGGGCATCCCAAATGATCGTATCAGATAATTTCAAATTATCTGATACGTAAATTGATTAAGCATTACGTATCAGATACGAGTTTTTTTTGTGACAACTTGGGATGCATCCATAAATTCTTAAATGCGGTAGTATGACATATTGACCGCAAAAAGATATCAAGGTGCAGCGCACCGACTACCTTTGTATCATCC